>JADGQK010000018.1 GCA_017881915.1 Chloroflexota bacterium
TGGCTGCCGGCGGTGAGCGGGTCGTGGCCGTACTCGCGACGCAGGACGCCGATCGGCTGATTGGTCGCGTCGCTGCCCGGCGGGACGACGTCGGAGACCGGGGCGAAGTCGAGGTTCACCCCGGCTGACCGCAGCTCCACGCCCCAGCGCCGCGCGTCAGCCGTCAGGCTGGCCGGGGGTCGCCCTCCCTGGACGAGGGCCGAGGGGATCGTCGAGAAGCCCGGACCCTTGAGCGCCTGGATCAGCCCGCCCTCCTGGTTCGCCGCCACGAAGAAACGCACATCGGCGGTAGCTGACGCGCTGGCCTGGGCCTGGACGGCGTCGGCCACGGCCCGGACCCCAGCCACCCCGATCGAGGTCGTGGCCGTGAACCAGACCGAGCCGACATGCTCGTCCCTGATCGCGCTGAGCTCAGCCGTTCCAAGCCGATTGTCGGCCAAACCGAGCGAGAAGAGCTGGCCGATCCGTTGGGCCAGGCTCATCCCGGTCAAGACGCGCTGAGCACAGGAGGCCCGGGCGGTCGGGCTCGGCGAGGGGCTGGCACTGGGTGGCGAATCGGTCGGGGTCAGGCTCGGGGGCGCGCTCGCGATCGGTGCGGCGCTGGCTGTCGGTGCGTCGGCTGAGGCCGCGGCTGTGATCGACGGGCCCGAGCAGGCGCCCACCAGGATGACCAGCACAACAAGGACCGCTACCTGATTCCGGGCGGTCCGTCCGCTGCTCAGTCTCCCCTTCACCCAGCCATTCTGGCCAAGCGCAGGATCAAGCGCACTGGCCGGGCCTCCCACTCAGCTATCGGGCCTCGCCCGGGTCCCGGATCGGCCCTTGCGTCACGCATGTCAGCCCCGTGACTAGCGTGCACGCTGGAGCGCTCGGATCGCGGGTCGGCGTCGACCCCGACGGGGACAGCGGCCCGAGATTCGTGCGGGGCCGATCGTCGAAGCGTCGTCGCGGACCCCTTGGGGACTCCTTCGACGTCGGCAACGTGCCGCCTGATCATTGGGCTGATCTACGTGTCGTCAGGGATTTTCGAGAGGGTCGCGCCGGCCGCCGCGGGATCGATCGAAGCGCCGCCGTAGGCGGTCGCCGGCAAATCCAACGGCGAGCAGGATCGCACCTTCGATGAGCAGGCCGATATACGTCGATTGCGCCAGATAGCTGAAATTGAAGTCGGTCAGGGCGACGATCAGGCCAATCGCACCCGACAGGATGAACGCGTTCGAGTCGTGCCGGAACGCGAGCCCGACGAGAACAGCGGCCAGGCCTAGGATGGCCAGGTCGGCGATCCAGGGTTCGAGCAGGCGCCCGTACGAGCCGCCACCGGTGCTGCCCGTCTGAGTCAGGGCGCTGGCAACCCCGGCGACCGTGACCAGCCCGGCCCAGAAGCGGGTGATCGCGGCCCGCCTGGCTGCGGCGGGATCCGCTTGCGCATGTCGCGCCTCGACCATTCCAAGGATGCCCAGACCCAGCCCAACGAGCAGCCACCAGGCAGCCGCGGCCAGGAGCAGGCCGACGGGCTCGGGCGGCCCGAAGGTGAGATTGAGCGTGGGCGCACCGAAGGAGGACACGGGGTAGACGAGCTCCTGGAACCACGCCAGGATGGCGCCGGCCAGCCCGGCCAGCGCGGCGATGAGGCCGAATTGGGTGGTGACAGCCGGCAGCAGGCGGCGCAGGCCGGCAGCCACCGCGACGGCCACGATCGTGATCAGGATCCCGGGTGCCTGCCCCTGGAGCCTGTTGATCAGAACGTCGAGCTGGACGAAGAATGCGGCCGCTCCGGCGGCGAGCGTCGTGGTCATCACGAAGGCGATGCCTGCTCCGCGCCGCCGGCCGCCGTCACCTCCCGCGAGGAAGACCCCGAGCCCGAACAAGACGAGAGCGGCCAGGGTCAAGCCACTGGTCAGGACAGCCTCGCGATTCGCGTTCCCAGGTTGGGCCACGTTACCGAGGAAAGCGATCCAGGCGCCCAGCAGGAACGCCGCCCCGAGGTAGCCGAACACCTCGCCGATCGTCACGCTCGGTCCGAAGAAGGAACCCGCGGATGTCGGGTCCTTCCCCGTGCCGTCCGCTATGGCTATGCCGGCCTCCGGAACCGGGAGGCCCGTCTCGCCCGAAGTTCCTGCGACCGCCTGGCGGAGCTGCTCCGCGAGCGGAGCGTCGATGAGGCCGGCCGCCTCCCACTCATTGATATGGACGATGGGCTCGCTCATGATCGGTCCCTCCCATTGGCGGCTGATGGTAGGCCTGCACGACCTCGATTGACGGGTGGAGATCGTGCGCAGCCGCGATTCGGGATCGAGCCGAGGGTCGGACGCCGGGTCATCAGCCCTCCACCTACACTGTGACCATGCCTGATTTGAAGTTCGGCGCGTTGTGCTGGAACCAGTACGGAACGTGGGAGCAGCTGCTCGAGGCGGGTCGCCGGGCTGACCGACTCGGCTACGAGAGCCTGTGGACGTGGGTCCTGCCCGAGGTGTGCTATTGGGCAGGCCGCACCGGACAAAGAGCGACCCCCGACCGAAGCCGGGGGTCTTGAGCGGCTAGCCAGGGGCTAGGCGGAAAGCACCTTGCCCTTAGGAGAGCACGATGAGCAACGAACAGGTGGCACCTGAGACGAAAGGTGTCGCGGTGGAGGTACTTGCAGCGGTTGACCTTGCCCGCGAGATCGAGGGCATGGAACGGCGCCTACTTCGAATGCGCATGGTGACCATCGAGCCCGGAGGCGTCTTCGGCCCGATTCACGACCACAAAGGAAGACCAGGCACCGTTTACATCTTGCAGGGAACGATCACTGACCATCGAAACGGGGTCGCTACGGACTATGGGCCGGGAGTGGGCTGGCCCGAGGATCGGAACACGACCCACTGGCTCGAGAACAGGGGAACGATTCCGGCGGTGGAGATCTCGGTCGATATCGTCAGGCAAGAGTGAATCGAGGCATTGCTGCCGAGAATGTCACGGTGACCCGCCAGATCGGGATGACGCGTCCCGGGCTAGCGCCTGCAGCAGGCGGTCGACTCGATCTCGGCGGTCATGCTCGCGAGCCGCGCCGGGCCGAGGTCGCCCTCGACCGCCCACGCGTGGACACCTTGCCTTTCCATCACGGTCGACCTTGCGGATCAAACGGAGCGTGAGTTGAGCGAAGTCAAGATCGGCGCACTCTGTTGGAACCAGTACACGGACTGGTCCTCCCTGCTCGAAGCCGGTCGCCGGGCAGATCGGCTGGGCTATGACTCGCTATGGACGTGGGACCACCTCTATCCCATCGTCGGCTCGGCCGATGGGCCGATCTTCGAGGGCTGGCTGACCCTGACCGCGTGGGCGGGCGCCACGAGCCGGATTCGGCTCGGCTTGATGGTCGGCGCGAACACGTTCCGCGAACCGGCGATGACGGCGAAGCTGGCGACCACCCTCGACCACGTCAGCGGCGGACGAACGGTCCTCGGGATCGGAGCGGCCTGGTTCGAGACTGAGCACACGGCCTACGGCCTGCCATTCGGCGACGGCGCGCCCGAACGCCTGCGCTGGCTGGGCGAGGCGCTGCCGATCCTGCGCGGGATGCTCGACGGCACGGCCCCCACGGCCAGCGGCCCACGTTACGCGGCCAAAGCTGTCCGCAACGATCCTCCGCCGGTCCAGCGCCACCTGCCGATCCTGATCGGGGGCGGCGGCGAGAAGGTGACCCTCAAACTGGTCGCCCTCCACGCTGACATGCACGATGTGGGCGGCGATCTGGCCACGGTCAAGCGCAAGGACGACATCCTGCGCGAGCACTGTGCCATGGTCGGACGCGACTTCAACACGATCGAACGAACCCACGGGCTGGGGGTCGTGGTGATCCGCGATTCGCGCGAAGAGGCGCGCAAGGTGGTGGCGGCGATATTCGAGCACAACGGCCACGCGCGGATGTGGCAGGGCCAGCCGGTGGGTACCCCCGAGGACGTGGCCGAGCAACTCGCGCCGTTCGTCGAGATCGGCCGGTCGCATCTCGTCGGTGGCTTCCCCGCGCCGTATGACGAGGAGTCAATGACCCGGCTGATCACCGACGTGAAGCCGCTCCTCCGGAAATGACCGACCAACCCAGCCCGGGCGGCAGCGCAGCCGTCGCGCGTTCGGGCGGACGGCTCGAGCGGTTCTGGATCGGACCGGACCGGGCGCTCCGGCATGCTTCATTCCGCGACGGAAGGTGGGCCGAACCGGAGAACCTGGGCGGTCAGCTGGCCTCGGTTCCCGCGGCAACAGCGTGGGGCGACGAGCCGATGGAGGTCTTCGCGATCTTCGCCGACGGCCAGCTCTGGGACCGCTACTGGGATGGCGCCACCTGGCACCCATGGGAATCGCTCGAGGGCGAGCTCCAGCCGGGATCCACGCCGGCCGCCGCAGCTTCGGGTCCGGATCGGCTCGACGTGATCGCACTCGGACGAGATGGCCAGACCTGGCACCGTTGGTGGGACGGCTCGCGCTGGGTTCCCTGGCAGCTCGCGGAGTAGCGATAAGTCGCAGCTAAGACGACCCGGATAAGGTCGTTCCCACATCCACTGCGGATCGGATGTGCCCCCGCCGCAGTGGATGCATTGTTCGCCGGGCCATTCCGCCGACCGAGTTCGGCCAGCCAACCCGCCATGCCTGCCTCGATCCCGCCAGGGAGGGGTCCGTGGATCGAACCACGTCGCCATGGCGCGCCCTTGAGGATCCGGGTGGACCCGAGGCGGAAGACACGCCGGCCTCTGTCGTCCGGTTCGGGCCGGTGCGCGCCCGGCTGTTCGCGGGTGCGCTTGGGATCACGCTGGCCGTCATCGGCGTGATCGTGCTCAGCGGATCGAACGGATCGTCGATCGTGAGCGTCAGCGCAGCCGGTGGTGACAGCGCGAGCCTCCCTCCGGGCGATGCGGGCGGAAGCGTCGTCGCCGGCGGCGACGGCGGGGGTCCCTCGGGCCAGAACCCGGATGGCGCGGGCGGAAATGGCACCGCCAACAGTGCCCCCGAGGCGTCGAGAGCCCCCGAGGAGTTGGTCGTCGAGGTTGCCGGGGCCGTCGCCCGGCCCGGCCTGTATCACCTGGCGGCCGGGGCGCGGGTGGCCGATGCGATCGCGGCAGCCGGCGGGTACGGCCCCCGGATCGACGTCATCCGCGCGACGGCTGAGTTGAACCTCGCGGCGCGCCTGGCCGACGGCGACCGGGTCCTCGTCCCATCACGGGACGACCTGGTCGGCGGCGGCGGCTCGAGTCCGGCGCCGGCCGCCGCCAACACGCCGGCCCACAGCGGACCGCTCGACCTGAACCGGGCGACAGCAGCAGAGCTCGACGCGCTGCCCGGCGTCGGCCCGGTGACCGTGGCCAAGATCATCGCGTCGCGATCCGAGCGAGCCTTTCGCGCCGTGGCTGACCTGCGCACGCGCAAGCTCGTGGGGACGGCCGAGTTCGCCCGGATCCAGAAGCTCGTCACGGTCCATTGACGCGCGATGACGCATCGGCCGCGCGTCCCGCGCAGCGGCTGGCTGGCGCTCGGAGCCGTGGCCGGCGCGCTGGCCGGCGGCGCGGGCGGCCTGCCGGTGCTGATCGCGACGCTCGTGGCGGGCGTCGTGTCGGTCGGCTCGATCGCGGTCCGCTCGTTTGCCCGGAACGGGTCGCGTGCCCAGCTTGCAGCCCGAGGCACCCTGCTACTTGCCGCCGGGGCCCTGCTGCTCCTCGGCCGGGGGGCGATGACCGGAGCGCCGCCAGCAACCGGCACGGGCCAGACAGGGACCTCCGCCGCTGCGCTCGACCCGAGCCTCGACCCGGCAGGCCGCCACGTCGGAATCGTGGAGAGCGTGGGGTCGCCCAAGGCCGCCGAGCAGATCGCCCTGATCCGGCTCCAGGTTGGGCCGATCGATGCCGGCCGGGAGCTGCGGGTCGAGGCCCTCCTGCCCCGTTTCCCCGAGATCGGCGCGGGAGACCGGATCGCCGTCCGCGGCCCCGTTGAGGCACCCGGCAACGACGATTTCGGCGCCTATCTCCGGCAGATCGGAGCGGCTGGCTCGCTCCGTTCACCGACGCTCGACCTGCTCGCCGGTCCCGAGGGTCCGCAGGGCCTGCTCGATCGCCTCCGGCGGGGGTCCGCTGAGGTGATGACCCGAGCTCTGCCCGAGCCACAGGCGGGACTCGCCAGCGGGATCCTGATCGGCTTGCGGGATCGAGTCGATCGAGACCTCGCGGCGGCGTTCACGACTGCCGGGGTGTCCCACATCGTTGCCATCTCCGGCTGGAACATCGCGATCGTCGCAGCCCTGGTGGGAGCGCTGCTGGGTGGCCGGGTCGGTACTCGCCCGCGAACCGCGATCACCCTCGCGGCCATCGTGGGCTACACCCTCGTCGCGGGTGCGTCACCGTCCGTGAACCGTGCCGCGCTGATGGCGGCGATCGGGTTGACCGCCCGGGCAAGTGGTCGCTCCGGCCGGGCAGTCGCTGCGCTCGGCTGGGCTGTCCTGATCCTCCTCCTCGCCGATCCGGCGACGGTGTCCGACCCGGGCTTCGAGCTGTCCGGACTGGCCACGGCCGGGCTGATCGGCTGGGCGACCCCACTGACCGACCGGCTGCGCCGGATCCGTGGGCACGCCCTGCCCGGTTGGCTCGCCGAAAGCCTGGGTATCTCGCTGGCGGCACAGGCCTGCACCCTGCCGGTCGTCCTGCTGATCTTCGGCCGCCTCGCCCTCGTGGGGCCGATCGCCAATCTAGTGATCGTCCCGCTCGTGCCGCCGGCGATGGCCGCCGGCGCCGTTGCCCTCGGGGCTGGCTGGCTTGGGGCGGTCGGGCTGCCTCAACCGCTCGTCACCCTCCTCGGCCTGCCTGCCTGGGCGGTGCTCGGCCTGCTGATCGCGCTCGTTCGAGCCGCGGCCAGCCTGCCCTTTGCCAGCATCATCCTGGCACCGCCCTGGAACGTCGCCGCAGCCGGGGCAGCGGCCGCACTCGTGGGTGCGGCGATCGGAGGCCGGGGCGTGCTGCAACGGCTCCGCGGCGCCGACCTGTGGGTCGGATGACGAGCCCCCGCGGCAGGGCCGCGAAACGGTGGCATCCGGACCGGTTGATGCGGGCGGGCCTGGCCGGCCTCGTCCTTGCCCTGACCGTCATGATCGCCGGACTGTCGGCCCGGCCGGACGGCCAGGTCCACATCACCGTGCTCGACGTGGGCCAGGGCGACGCGATCCTGGTCCAGGGCGACCGCGGTGGGCGGCTGCTGATCGACGGCGGTCCCGATCCGGAGCGCCTGATCGTCGAGCTCGACGCGCGGTTCCCTCCGTGGGACCGGCGGATCGACGTACTGATCCTGAGTCACCCCCACGAGGACCACGCCGGCGGCCTGCCCCGGCTCGTCCAGAGCTATCGGATCGGCCGGATCTTCGAACCGGGCATGGTCGGACCCGGGCCGGCGTACCACGCTTTTCGAGCCGACCTCGCCCTCCAGGCCCGGACGCCGGAGCTGCTCTCGACGGGCGACCGACTCCAGCTCGACTCGATCGGCCTGAAGGTCCTCTGGCCGGACCGCGACGCCGTCCCGCGCGAGCCACCGGACGGTGGAACTTCGATCAACGACGTCTCGATTGTCCTTCTCGGGACATTCGGCGCCCAGCGCTTCCTGCTGACCGGGGACATCGAGCAGGAGATCGATCCCGTCCTGCTCAGCCGCGGCCTGCCCCGGGTGGACCTCCTGAAGGTGGCCCATCACGGCAGCCGGACCTCATCGACCGACGCCTTCCTCGACGCCGTGCGCCCGCGGGTCGCGATCGTGTCCGTCGGGGCGGTGAACCCGTACGGCCATCCCGCGCCGGAGACGCTGGCCCGGATCGAGGCTCGCGGAGCGCAGGTCTACCGGACCGATCGGAACGGCAGTGTCGAGGCGACACTCGACGGCAGCACGTTGACGCTGCGGGCCGACCGGGGTGGACCGGCAACGGCCGGGCGCGCGGACGGGTCGGCTCTCCTGGAGGAGCCAAAGGTGGTTGGAGCAGCCGTGCCCTCCGGAGGCCCGCCAGCCGCCTTCCGCTGCGCGATCGCGCCGCCCGTGTTGGGCACCCTGGCATCCCGACCCGTTCCGCCAGCCACCGTCGCCAGTCCCTCGTCAGACCCCGCCGCGACCAGGCCCTCCGCGGCGACCGAGGACGGCCTGTACCATCGGGACGATGTCCATCCCATCCCGGGTGGAGGCGGCGGCACTCCTCCTCTCGATCAACCCGTCGGAGCGCGCCCTGCGCCACGCTCGAGCGGTCGCCGAGGTCGCCGGCTGGCTGGCCTACCGGATCGACGCGAACGGAATCCCCATCGACCGGCATGCGGTCGAAGCCGCAGCGCTGCTTCACGACGTCGACAAGGTGCTCCGCAAGCGGCTACCCAGGGACCATCCGATCCGCGCCCTCCCCCACGGTGACGGCAGCGCAGCGTGGCTGACCGAGCAGGGTCACCCCGAGCTCGCCCGAATCGTGGCCAATCACCCGGTCGGCCGGCTCGTCGATGAAGAGCGCTACCGGACCTGGTCGGCGTTCGCCGGCCGGGAGGAGCGGATCGTCGCGTATGCCGACAAGCGAGCGGCCCAGCGGCTCGCCCCGATGTCGGTCCGGTTCGCGGACTGGGATCACCGTTACGGCGAGACCCGGGGCTGGGGCGGCGCCGAGCGCGGCCTGGCCTGGCAACGGGCCCAACGGCTCGAGGCGGACGTCTGCCGGGCCGCCTCCGTGGAGCCCGACGACGTCCGCCGGCTGGCCTGGACCGGGCCGGCGTTACGGGCCGCCCGGGTCATTCTGGACAGCCCCGGGGCCTCGGGTGAGGCCGGGGCACAACAGTGAGCCTCGCCCCGACCGCGCCGCTCGGTTACTACCTCGGGATCGACCGGTTCCTGCTCGACGCGGCTGCGCTCGGCCTGGCCAATCGCGTGGCGGGACCCGCTGGTGAGCCGCTGGGCCACTGGCGGGTTGACGGCTCAGCTACCTCCGCCGACGCGATCAGCGAGCGAGTCGCGACCGGTTCCATGTTCGGCGGGGGCACCCTGGCGGTTGTCCTCGAGCCCGGCCCACTGATTCGCTCGAAGGATGGGCGGGAGGCCCTGTTCAGGATCCTGGGGCTCGTCGCGCCGGGCAACGCGCTGGCCTTCATCGACCCGCTGAAGAACCTGCCCAGCGAACGCAAGCCTCTCGACGCAGGCAAGTCAGCCCTGCGCGAAGCAGTCATTGCCGCCGGCGGCGAGTTTCGCCAGGTGCCGGCCCTGACCCAGGGCAACCTGACCCGGTTCATCCAGGATCGGGCCAGCGCGACGGGCCTCCGCCTGGCCAGCGGTTCAGCCCAGGAGCTGGCCCGGCGGATCGGCGGCTTCGTCCGCGAGAGCGACGCGGATCTCAGCGGGCTGGGCCAGCTGGCCTCCGCCGAGGTCGACAAGGCCGCGATCTACCGGCTCGATGGGGAGCTCAGCCCGGATGACGTCCGAGCGCTCGTCCCGGAGGTGATCCCGAGCTCGGTGTTCGCCCTGACCGATGCCGTCGGGCTGCGCAGCGCCGGCGCGGCTGGTCACCTCGAGCGAGCGCTGGACGTCACTCCCGAACCGGTCCTGATCGTCCTGCTCCACCGCCGGATCCGGGAGCTGCTCGAGCTATCCGATCGAATCGCTGAGGGCGCCAGCCTCCAGGTCGCGGCCCGGGCGATGAAGCTCCACGAGTTCCGAGCCCGCATGCTCGAGACGCAGGCGCGGCACTGGACGGCGGCGGAGCTCGAGGCGGCGCTGGGCGGGTTGCTCGAGCTGGACGCGACGATCAAGGGTTCCGGCGCCGGCGGCTCCGGCGAACGTGCCCGTCAGCTGGGGTTCACGCTCTGGCTGAGCGAGTTCGTCGTTCGGGGCTGACGCCGGCTCGAAGTTGACGGCGGATCGGATTTGGCACCGACACGGAGACGGCCTCTACTCGGCGCTCGACCAGGCCTGCTCCTGGACGACCAGGTCGCTCTCGATCGCGAAGACGCAGCGGCTCTCACCCAGGTCGAGCAGCTCGATCAGGTCCGGGTCGATGTACAGCTGGCTGCAGTCCTCGCACAGGCCGGCCGGGATGCCGAAGCACAATCGCTCGGTCCGGTCGGGCAGCCGAAAGGTCGTGTCGAACCGGGTGATGACGAGCTTGTGATCGCATGTTGGGCAGCGTTCGCGAAGGCGAGACACGGATCCTGGACCTCTGATCTGGACGCCCGTGGCGTCCGTGGGTTCAGATGCTCGTCGCACGGCGAGACGGCCGACATGACCCGGCAGTACCCCCCTGCTTGGTACCCGCCCTACTGGACGCGCAGGATCGCCTTTGCCTCGGACCAGTGCTTCTCGAGCCCGTAGTAATCGCGTTCCGGGGGCGTGAAGATGTGCACGATCACGTCCCCGAAGTCGACCAGGATCCAGTGCGAGGCCGGCAGGCCCTCCTGGCCGATCGGCCGGATGCCCTCCTCGCGCATCCCCCGGACGATCCCGTCGGCGATCGCCTCGAGCTGGCGCTCCGACCCACCGGAGCAGATGACGAACGCATCGGCCAACGTCGTCAGCCCGTCGAGGTCGAGCAGCAGGATGTCGGCAGCCTTCTTGTCCTCGGCCAGCGCGACGATCCGGCGGGCCATCTCGAGCCGGGCCGTCGCCGCGGCCCGGCGAGCGGGCCGGGGACGCTTCGGCAGGCCGATGCTGTGGGGCGGCGCCTCGGACGCGGGCGCGCGGTCGGGTCCAGGCGTGGGCTCGGCGGCGACCGGCGATTTGGGCTTGAGCGAGGCTCTGGTCACAGTGGGTCAGTGTAGAGGCGATGCGCGCGGATGTAGTCGGCGACGGCCGGCGCGACGAGGCCACCGATCGGCAGTCCGGCCCGCACCCGATCCCTGATCGTCGAGGCCGAAACGGACACGAGCGGGCAGTCGACGAAATCGACCCGTTCGCGCCAGGCCGGCAGGTGCTCGTCGAGCCAGCCGACGTCGAGCGGTCGGGCACCGGCCCGGGGCACGACGGCCAGCCGGGCAAGGCCCAGAATCCGGCCCGGTTCGCGCCAGGTGGGAAACCCGGCAAAGGCCTCCGCCGAGAGCACGAACTCGAGCGGCCGGCTCCCGTCGACACCATTCCCGACCAGTTGAGCCAGCGTGTCCACGGCATACGAGGGACCCGGCCGGTCGAGCTCGATCGTGCTCAGGCTGAAGGCCGGTTCGGAGGCAATCGCCAGGGCGACCATCGCCCGGCGATCCTCGCCGGGCGTCACCGTCAGCCCTGGCTTGTGGGGCGGAATACCGGCCGGGATGAACACGATCCCGGCGAGATCCAGCGCCGCCCGGACCGCTGCCGCGATCGCGAGGTGGCCGTTGTGGATCGGGTCGAAGGTCCCTCCGAGGAGTCCGATCGGGGCGCCCGGTCGGGTCAATCGGTTTCCCACGGCTGGCGGTCCCACTCGAGCTCCACCCGGCCGATCCGGACGGTGTCACCGGAGGCGACGCGTCGGCGGCGCAGCTCGGCCTCGATCCCCAGGCGAGCGAGGTCGTGTTGGAACCGCTCGGCGGACTCCTCGTTCTCGAAATCCGTCTGGGCGGCGATCCGCTCGATTCGCCGGCCATGCACCCGGAACGCCCCGTCGGTTTCGACGTCGACGCTGAATCCCTCGTCCATCCCCCCGATCGTGTGGACGACGACGCCGGCCGGCTCGGGCGGAGTGCCCAGCTCGGCGGCCGACGGAAGCAGCAGCGCGAGCGCCGCGCGCAGCTCGGTGAGGCCATCGCCACGGGCCGCGGCCACCGCCACGACGGCCAATCCGTCGCGCCCGCGAGCCTTCCGGAAGACCGGCCAGGCCGCCGCGGCGACGGGCAGGTCGATCTTGTTGAATGCGACGAGGAGCGGCCGCTCGAGCAGGGCCGGGTCGTGGGCGGCCAGCTCGTCACGGATCACCTGGTGGTCCCACTCCGGGTCGCGCGACGAGCCGTCGACGACATGGACGAGGACGCGGGTCCGCTCGACATGGCGCAGGAACGCGTGGCCGAGCCCAGCGCCGAGGCTGGCGCCCTCGATCAGGCCGGGCACGTCGGCAATCGTCGGCCGGCGGCCGTCATCCAGCCCGAAATCGAGGACACCCAGGTTCGGCTCGAGGGTGGTGAACGGGTAGTCCGCGATCTTGGGCGTCGCGGCGGTGAGGGCGGCCAGGAGGGTGGACTTGCCAGCGTTCGGCAGTCCGACCAGGCCGACGTCGGCCAGCAGCCGGAGCTCCAGCCGGAGCCAGCGCTCTTCGCCCGGCTCGCCCTTCTGGGCATGCTTCGGGGCACGGTGGATCGCGGTCGTGAAGTGGACGTTGCCCAGACCGCCCCTGCCGCCGCGGGCAACCTCGGCGACCTGTTCGACGCTCACCAGGTCGGCGAGCAGAGCCCCCGACGCGTCGTCGTAGACGGCCGTTCCGGGCGGGATCGCCAGACTCAGATCCTGGCCGGCCTTGCCGTGGCGTCTCGAACCTGTTCCCCGGCCGCCGGAACTCGCCTTGAAATGGCGATGATCACGGAACTCGCGCAGGGTCGTCTGACCCGGATCGACCCGCAGCGCGATCGATCCGCCGCGGCCGCCGTCGCCGCCGTCGGGACCACCGCGGGGGACGTGGGCCTCGCGTCGGAACGTGGCCGCGCCGTCGCCGCCGTCACCGGCACGCACGAGGATTCGGACCTGGTCGAGGAACATCGAGGCGATCGTCGCACACCACTGGCCGCCCTGCCGTGGGCGCCGGGTTGGCGCGTCCTAGAAGTACGGCAGCGGGTTGACCCGAACGCCGTCGCCCCAGACCATGCCCTTCCACACCTCGAAATGGCAATGCGGGCCGGTGGCGTTGCCGGTCATCCCGACCCGGCCGACCTGCTGCGACCGGCCGACGTGCTGCCCGACGCTGACGAGAACGGCCGACATGTGGTTGTACGTGGTGAAGAGGCCGCTCCCATGGGCGAGCCAGACCTGGTAACCGCCGCCATTGTCCTTCCAGCCTGCCCAGATCACGGTCCCCGCCGCAGCGGCCAGGACCCGGCTGCCCTCCGGGGCGGCGATGTCGATGGCCGGGTGGCTGGCGTGGAAGTACTGGCTGATATAGCCGCCCGGAACGGGCCAGGCGAAGGTGCCCCCGGAGTAGCTGGCCGGCGGCCGGGCACTACCGCTGCTCGAGGTGGTTCGTCGGGCGGCGACCGGGCGGGGCGCGACGGCCGGCACCGCGATCGGCTTGCCGCGGGCGTCGGGCACGATCAGGACCTGACCCAGGACCAGGGTCCGGTCAGTCAGGTTGTTGTAGGCGACGATCTGGTCGGCCGACATGCCCGTCAGGGCCGCGATCGAATCGAGGGTGTCACCGGCCTTGACCACGATGACCAATCCGTCGACCGGTGGGATCTCGAGCTTCTGGCCGATGTGCAGGACGTCCTTCGCAGCGAGATCGTTCGCCCACCACAGGGTCATCATCGAAACCCCGAAGTGCCTGGCAATCCCGGTCAACGTGTCGCCCGACTTGACGCTGTAGGTGACCAGCTTGGCCGAGGCATCGCTGACGGTCGTGTCGACCGCGAGCGGCTTGAGCAGGGTTCCATCGGAGAGATACTGGCCGAGGTCTAGCTGGCCGCTGGCGGAGGTCGTGGAACCGACCCCGCTGAAGCCGGCCTGGTCGGGGCCATTGACCGAATCCGTGCCCGCGTCGATCCCGCCGATCGTGAGGCGCGGACCCACGCCGGCCCCCGAGGTGCTGCCCGTCGCGCCATTCACGGTTCCGCTGACCGCGACGCTGCTGACCGAGGCGATGAGGACCAGGATCGCGACGCCGATCGGGAGGACGCGCTCGCGACCGCCGACCCGGGCCACCAGTCGATCGAGTCGGGGCGAAATGAGCGCGAGCAGGCGATTAGCGACGCGCTCGCTCCGGGAAATCCGATGGGCACCGGACCGGATCGAGGCGGTGGTTGACCGGTTGGGGCGAGCGCGCAGGCGTTGCAGGCCGCGCCGTGCGCGGGCCATTCTCTTCTGCAATACGTTCTCCGAGATTGGGGACGGCGCTCAGGGAACCGAGCGCTGGGGCGCGGTCGCCGTCCGGGTCGGTCGCGTTCTTGAGCTGGGGGTCTCTTGAAGCGATTCCCCGACAACATCTGGCCGGGACATCTGATGTCCAGACACCGTACCACGCTCCACCAAATCGGCGCAATCCGGCGCTCCCACGCTGCGGAACAGGACCGGCCGCATTCGCCCCTCGGCCGTCCTCCGGGGCCCGAATCGGGTCTAGGCGTTCGCCTCGAGGCCCTTGGTCAGCTTGGCCAGGAACTCGGCGTTCGACTCCGTCTTCGACAGGCGGTTGAGCAGGAGCTCGATCCCCTCGTTCGTGCCGACGGCCGACAGCATTCGGCGCATCGTCCAGACCATCTTCAGGGTGCCTTCCTCAAGCAGGAGCTCCTCACGCCGGGTGCCTGAGCGCTGGACGTCGATCGCCGGGAAGATCCGCTTCTCGGCCAGCTTGCGTTCGAGGATCAGCTCGGAGTTGCCGGTCCCCTTGAACTCCTCGTAGATCACGTCGTCCATCCGCGAGCCGGTCTCGACCAAGCAGGTCCCGATGATCGTCAGGGAGCCGCCCTCTTCGATATTCCGGGCGGCGCCGAAGAACCGCTTCGGGGGATATAGCGCGATCGGGTCGATCCCGCCGGACAGGGTCCGGCCGCTGGGCGGCAGGGCCAGGTTGTAGGCCCGGGCCAGGCGGGTGATCGAGTCGAGCAGGATCACGACGTCCCGGCCGCTCTCCACCTGGCGCTTGGCGATCTCGAGGGCCATCTCGGCGACATGGGTGTGGTTCTCGGTCGGCTCATCGAAGGTGGAGCTGATCACCTCGCCCTTGACGCTGCGGCGCATGTCGGTGACCTCCTCGGGACGCTCGCCGATCAGGGCGACCATCAGGAGGATCTCTGGGTAGTTCGTCGAGATGCCGTTGGCGATGTGCTTGAGCAGCATCGTCTTGCCGGCTTTCGGCGGGCTGACGATCAGGGCGCGCTGACCCTTGCCCAGTGGGTTGACCAGGTTGACCAGGCGCTGGCTGAGGTTCTTGGGGTCCGACTCGAGGTTGATCAACTCGTCCGGGTGGATCGGGGTCATGTCCCCGAAGTGCGGACGGTGGCGGGCGGTCTCGGGATCCAGGCCATTGACCGAATCGACCCGCAGCAGCCCGAAGTACTTCTCGGCCTCGCGCGGCGTGCGCACGGCGCCCGACACGCGGTCACCAATCCGCAGGCCAAACCGGCGGACCTGGCTCGAGCTGACGTAGACATCCTCAGGGCTGGGCAGCAGCCCGTGCCGGCGCATGAAGCCGAAGCCCTCGTCGACCACATCGAGGATACCGGTCGCGTAGGCGAGGCCCGCGCGCTCGGTCTGGCGCTGGAGAATCCGGTCCATGAGCTCTTCGCGCCGGTCCGCGGGGACCGCCTCGATCTCGAGCTCGCGGCCGATCGTCCGGAGCTCCTTCTCGCTCATCTCGCGCAGGTCGGCGATGGCGAGATCGTTGCGGCCGCGGGCCGCCTCGGCTTCGGCCTGCTCATCGAAGTCGGTCACCGGCGGGCGAGGGGCATTGGGGCGGCGGCGGGTGCGCCGGTTGCGGGAGCGCGGATCGCGCGGGTCGGGGCCGATTGCAGGCATCAGGTAGGGGTCACCAGTGAAAAGGGGTCACACAGGAATAGTTCCGGGGCGCTCGCGCGGAATCTCTATTCCGGCGGCAGCCGAGGTGGGAACACTTGGAGGATAGCCGCCCGATCGAGCGACGTCAACGGGGCAGATTCGGGCCCTGTGGCTCGCGGCGCGGTCGAGGCCGAACGTCGCCGCAGCGTCCGTTCGTGTCAAGCACCTGGCCGGCCGCCTGGCCCCGGCCGCGTTGCCTGGCCCCGGCCGCCTTGCCTAGCCCCGTCCGCCACGCGCGCCCTCGGCGTGAGTCCACATGACCGCAAACCGCGCGATTCGCGCGGGCTCGTCGCGTGGGGGCCGAGCGCGTCCGGCCGCTGCGCTGCCGGCGGGCAGGCCGAGCGTCGTCTTGGCTGTTGTGTGCGCACAGAACACCAAAGGGCCTGCTTCCAGGTTCTGACGACCCGGGCGAGGCGAAGAATCCCGAGAAATGTGCTCGGCTGAGCGTGGCTGGGGACAAATTCCAGGCCCAGCCACGGCTGGAACAACCGCAGGGCGACCGTCGCGAGCCCGAAACTGCTGTCTTGTTGTTGTGGGTGCACGCGTCGACAAACTGGGCCGGTCGTGCCCGCAACCACCATCGCGACCGCGACCGGGCGACCTCCTGCCTGAATCTGCCGCTCGTGAATTGCCTCGAACCGGACTGGATCCGACGGCGGGATCTTCTGCTGCCAGGAGCCGCGCCGCAGGCCCCGGCCGGCCCTCCGCGGTCGGCTGCCGCACCTACGACTTGGCGGCGGCTGAGGCGCGGGCCTTGGCCCAGTCTTCCTTGAAGCGAACGATGCCCGAGTCGGTCAACGGGTGGTGGATCATCATCTGCAGGATCTTGAACGGGACCGTCGCGACGTGGGCCCCGGCCAGGGCGGCCTGGGTGACGTGGAGCGGGTGGCGGATCGAGGCGGCCAGGACCTCGGCGTCGAGCTCGTGGATCGCGACGATCTCGACGAGCTCCCGGACGCAGGTCATGCCGTCCTCGTTGATGTCGTCGAGCCGGCCGACGAAGGGACTCAACAGGCTGGCCCCGGCCTTGGCGGCGAGGAGGCCCTGGTTGGCCGAGAAGATCAGGGTGCAGTTCGTCTTGATGCCCTCGTCGGCGAAGCGACTGATCGCCTCCAGGCCGTTCTCGCTCATCGCCACCTTGACCACGATGTTTGGGGCGATCTTGGCGAAATGGCGACCCTCGGTCAGCATCCCTTCAACGTCGTCGGCGATCACCTCGGCCGAGACCGGTCCGGAGGTGATCTTGCAGACCTCGGCCAGGATCTCGTCGTACGAGCCGCCGACCTTGGCGTACAGGCTCGGGTTGGTTGTCACTCCGTCGAGGACGCCCCAGCGGGCCGCCTGGCGGATCTCGTCGATTTCGGCGGTGTCGAGGAAGAGCTTCACGGGTCAACTCCGGGGCTGTGGAGCGGGTAGTCGGTCGATGCCGGCAGGGTGACCCGCGGGATCTTCGGATTCGGACGTGATTCTACGCTCGCCCGGAGTCAGGCCCGAATCGGCGCCGACTGTCCGCTCGGGCTGGGATCGCCCTGGACCGCCACGGCTGCCGGCGGTCGCGGCGCAACCCGCGGGACGAGGACCGGCTCCCGGCCGTCGGCCACCGCAACGGCGCTGGCGACGAAGCCGTCGAACAGCGGATGGGGCCGGTTCGGACGGCTCCTGAACTCGGGGTGGAACTGGCTCGCGACGAACCAGGGATGGTCGCGAAGTTCCACGATCTCGACCAGTCGGCCGTCGGGCGACTGGCCGGACAGGACCATGCCGGCCCCCTCGAGCGTCTGGCGGTAGCGGTTGTTCACCTCGAAGCGATGACGGTGCCGCTCATAGATCACCTCGGAGCCGTAGACCGCGGCGGCCTTGCTGCCGGGGGTCAGCCGGGCCGGATACAGGCCGAGGCGCATCGTCCCGCCTTTGTCCTCCATCTCGCGCTGGTCGGGCATGAAATCGATCACCGGGTTGGCCGTGAACATCTCGAACTCGGTGGAGTTGGCATCGCGGGTGCCCAGGACCTGTCGGGCGAACTCGATCACGGCGCACTGGAGGCCCAGGCAGAGCCCCAGGTATGGGACTCGCCGCTCGCGGGCAAAATGCGCCGCGAGGACCTTGCCCTCGATCCCGCGATGGCCGAAGCCACCGGGAACCAGCACGCCGGCGACCCCGGCCAGCTTCTCGCCGACGTTGGCGGCGGTCAGTTCCTCGGAGTTGACCCAGCGGATCCGAGCGTCGACACCGTTCGCCCAGGCCGCGTGGCGGAGCGCCTCGCTGACGCTCATGTAGGCGTCGGGCAGCTCGATGTACTTGCCGACGAGCGCGATCTCCAGGCTGGGCTTCGGTCGCTTGATCAGCTCGACGAGCGTGCGCCAGTCGGTCAGGTCGGGCACCGCGGCGGTCTCGCCGAGGCCCAGCTCACGAACGACCAGCTCACCCAGGCCAGCCTCCTCGAACTGGAGGGGCACCTCGTAGATCGTATCGGCCGTGACGGCCGGGATGACTGCCTCGAATGCGACGTCGGTGAACAGGGCGATCTTCTCGCGAATCTCGTCGCTGACCGGGTGATCCGAGCGGAGGACGATCACGTCGGGCTGGATCCCGATCCCGCGCAGCTCCTTGACGCTGTGCTGGGTGGGCTTCGTCTTCAGCTCGCCGGTCGCGGCCAGGACCGGCAGCAGGGTTACGTGGACGTAGAGCACGTTATGGCGGCCCACGTCCTTGCGCATCTGGCGGATCGCCTCGAGAAACGGCAGGCTCTCGATGTCGCCGACCGTCCCGCCGACCTCGACGATCACCACGTCCGGGTCGCCGTCCTTGGCCAGCCGGCCGATCCGCTCCTTGATCTCGTTGGTGATGTGGGGGATGACCTGGACCGTGCCCCCGAGGTAATCGCCGCGGCGTTCCTTGGCAATCACGGCCTGGTAGATTCGGCCGGTGGTCACGTTCGAGAGCTGCGACAGGTTCTCGTCGATGAACCGCTCGTAGTGACCCAGGTCGAGGTCCGTCTCGGCGCCGTCATCGGTCACGAAGACCTCGCCGTGCTGGTACGGCGACATCGTCCCGGGGTCCACGTTGATGTACGGATCAAGCTTGAGGATCGAGACGGACAGGCCTCTCGCGCGGAGGATCCGACCGATGCTTGCGGCGGTGATGCCCTTGCCGAGCGAGGAGGTCACGCCTCCAGTCACAAAGACATACTTCGCCATTGGATCGGTCCTCCGGGGGTTTTTCCAATGCTACCGGAAGACGCCCCCCAGGGCAATCCGGGCGGTCGCGGATCACCTATCCGGCAGGTCAGCCGTCGGCCGGCGGGTCAGTCGTGGGCCGGCGGTCGCACGGCGTCGGGAGGATCCTGGACTCCCTCGCCCCAGACTTCCGGGCCGCAGAAGATCGGGTGGGCCACCGGAGCCGGGAACGCCCGGGCCGGTTCCCGCCGCCAGACCTCAAGTCGCTCGTTGAGCCAGGCGTGAATCTCGGCGAACTCGGTCCAGCGCTCGAACGGCCAGCTGTTGGCCAGGCAGATCGGGACGAGGGAGCGCTTGGCGAAGATCACGTCGGCGTAACCGGCTGCATAGCGGTCGCTTTCACCATCGCCGACGAACACGACGGCCCGCCCGGCCGCCTGGTGGTCAAGGACCCGCTGGCGTTTGCAGGTCCCGCACACGCCACAGCCAGGATGGCCGTTGGGCCAGCTGATCCGCCCCCGGCGGCCCTCGAACGTGGTCCGGGCGCTCACGATCGGCAGGTCGGCCAGGCCGAGCCGGGCGAGGGCCGGACCGATGAAGAAGCCGAAGCCGTCGCTGACGACCTCGACCGGGATCCCCGCCGCGGCTGCTCGCCGCGCGAACGGCGCGAAACCGGGATCGTGGGGCTGGGCCGCGGCGGTGGCCAGGAGCTCCGCCTCGGTCGCCTGGACCAGCGTGATCTCCCATTCCATCAGCCGTCGCGAACCCATCCGGCCGGCGTCGTAGATCGCGGCGATCCGCTCCCAGTCGGCGTGCGAGACGTGCTCGGCCATGATCGTGTCGGAGACGTCCGTCAGGGCGATCGTGCCGTCGTAGTCGACCAGGATGGCGACCGGCGGCTGGCCCGGAGCGAGCGACTCGACCGGCGGGGCGGCACCCAGCGGCCGGGCCGTGGCGAGCCCGCCGGGCGTGATGACGCCCGGCGCGTTCGTCGCGTCGGGCGTCATCCGAGCGAAGTCTGGTGTGGCCGGTCCGGACTCGGCCACTGGCCGGACCCGGACGCCGGCGGTTGGTTGGTCAGGTGCCTTCCTGGTCGAGGACCAGCGATTCCTCGTCCGACTCCTCGGTCAGCTTGAGCCACACGAACAGGCCGGCCAGGATGACCAGCGGGATGACGATCAGTGCACCGAGGGTGACCCCGAGTGCCACTGCAACTGTCTTGAGTGCCTTCATGGTCGGTACCTCCCGATTAACTCTTCTTGTCGCCCGGGCCGGTCTTGGCCGCGGCCCGGGTTTCGCGCAGTGCCGGACCGCCGGCGATCATTGACTCCACGTCCTCCTTGGTGAACTCGGACAGGACGTGCTTGCTCCCGGTCTGGGACGACATCAACAGGCGGACGACGAACGCACCCTCCTGCTCGAAGAAGAACGTGTCCTTCGGCTTCTGCTCGTCCATGTAGCGCCCGAGCACCCGGAACGCCTTCTCATAGTAGCCCGCTTTGGACCAGTCTTCCGAAGCCTGCCGGTTGCGCCGGGCAACGGCCTCTTCCATGAACCGGGCGATATCGTCGTCCAGGAAGGTCAGGGTCTCCTTCGTCTGGCTACCCATGGACTCGCCCCAGCCGCTGGCCGAGCCGACCGTGACCAGGCCCTGGACGATGAACCCGTCAGGCGCTTCGGCGAGCAGGACCTCACGCATCCCGCGCTGATCGAGGAACGCTCCAATCGAGCGGAAGACCTCCTCGAAATCCTGGCGGGGAGACCCCTCGTAGATCCGCATTCGGCCTCCCTGTCATCTCAGGACCCGGTGGTTCGATCAATCAGGCCACGATCCCTGGCCCGTCCCTCGCCAACCCGGAAGAGGATCGCTGAAGCGAGTGTAACGACGGCCCCGGTGGCCAGCAAGACGAGCACGATCTGGAGGTCGTTCGGGTTGACCTCGCCGGAAAGGCGCAGCCAGGCCGAGCCGGTCCCGCCGATCGAGCTTGGCCCCCCGGGAAAGAGGGCCTGTCGGATGCCGGCGATCCACCACGTGAGCGGGCTGAGCAGGCCGAGGAGCTGGAGCGGATCGGGCAGGACCGAGAGCGGAAAGACCGCGCCGACGACGAGGAAGAGGGCGCCGGCCACGGCCTCCGGGTAGGTCCACGAATCCTGCCGGGTCTGGAGGCAGATCGCCGCCATCACCACGCCCAGGGCGCTGATCGTGGCGAGGCCGAGGACGAGGACGGCCAGGAGCAGCGGCCAGTCGATCGCCCCCGGATCGAACGGGACGCCCAGGACGAGGACGCCGGCCGCCAGGGTGATCCCGGCGCCCATCGCCCCGACCGCGAGCCGGGCGATCCCCCGGCCGAGCAGGACGACCACGAACGAGCTCGGGCTGACGTAGATGTACTTGAGCATCCGGTAGCGCTCGCGGTCGTCGAGGACGGCCCAGGCCAGGCCGGCGATCCCACTCACGACCAGTGACCAAAGCGCGCTGCCCACGATCACGAACGGGCGGAGGGCCTGGCCGGCCGGCCCGGCGATCACCTGGAGCATGAACACGAGGATCAGGGCCGAGGCCAGCGGCTTGGCCACCGAGTAGATGAAGAAGAGGACCGGGTCGGTCCAGTTCGCCTCCATCTTCCAGCCCAGCGCCACTGCCGTCCGGAAGCTGCGGAACAGGTCGGCCCTGCCCTGGCCACGGGTTCGAGCCGGGTCGAAGCGCTCGTCCCTGCCAATCGTTGCCTCGATCATCGCCAGCGCACCGTGAGCCGCCCTTCCCGCCGCGCCCGCTCCTCCATCGAGTGGAGGAGGATTCGGGCGAGTCCGACGAAGATCACGGTCATCGCCACCAGGATGAGGGTCTCGATCCAGGGTTCCGGGGTCCCGGTCACGCCGGTCGAGGCGAAGGCCAGCTGGCGCATCGCGTCAAGGCCAACCGCGAGCGGGATCAGCGCGATCGCCACGGCGCCGAGCAGGCCCAGCCGTCCGACCGGGAAGTTGAGGCCCGACACAAAATAGACCGGCTCGATCATCAGCTGGGTCATGTGCCAGGCCTCGCGGCCCCACATCAGGAACAGGCTGGCCAGCATCATCCCGAAGCCGTACAACGCGGCCAGGGTGAGGATGAACACGGCGATCAACAGGCCCCACTGGCTCACGCTGAAGGTGACGCCGTAGACGACCGTGGCGACGAGCAGGACGACGGCCGCCCGGGTCGAGCTCATCACGAGGCCGCCCACGGCCATCCCGAAGAGGACGCTCATCACGTTCATCGGGGCAGCGAAGTAGAGCTCGAGGTTGCCCTGGTCCTTCTCCCAGTAAAGCTGGGCGGCCATCATCCACACGACGTTGAGCCAGAAGGCGGTCATCGCCCCGCCCAGGACCACGAACCCGATGTAGGCCTGCGGTGCATCCAGGGCGCGATAGACGAACACGAAGGACGAGGTCGTCAGGAACGGCAGGAGCATCTCGAAGAGGACCCAGGACGGCTCGCGGGTGAGGCCCCGGATCCGGGGATAGGCCCGGCCGACCACCGAGCGCAGGTTGTTGGCAATGACCTGCCGCGGCGTCCAGCTGGCGGCCTCGCGCGGCCCGGCCGTCGGCCGGCCGACGAACGCTGGCAGGACCGGGGCGGCGAGCGCCGGGCGGGGTTGGCCGGCGCCGGGAGCCGTCATCGGTTCGCCTCCTCGGGCTCGGGCTGACCGGCTTCGTGCGGTTCGACCGCCCGCCGGGGGGGCTGCTCGGGATCGCCCTCGTCGTCGAAGCCGCGGCCCACCAGCTCGACGAAGACGTCCTCCAGGCTCGGCTCCGATTTCGCCAGGGCGACGATGTGGGCGTCGAGTCCGTCGAGCGCGGCGACGACCCCGGCCAGCGCCGAATCCTGGTGCAGGACGAGGTTGATCGCGACGGTCGGGCGCGCCGCGCTGTTCGCGTCGGCCCGAACCGGGGTTGCTGCGACCGCCGACAGGACGCCGGGCAGGCGGGCGAGGCTGGCTGGGCCGCCGGTCAGCCGGTCGAGCTCGAGCCGGAAGATCGACTCACGCTGAACGCGCCGCTTCAATTCGGCTGGACTGCCGATGGCCAGGATCCGGCCCCGATCGACGATTGCGATCCGCTCGCACAGCTCGTCCGCCTCGGCCATGTAGTGGGTGGTCAGCAGGACCGTCCGGCCGGGCACCGCGGCCCGCCAACCAACCATCAGCTCGCGCACCGCACGGGCAGCCGAAACGTCGAGGCCAAGGGTCGGCTCGTCGAGGAAGAAGACCCATGGGTCGTTGAGCAGGCCCCGGGCGAAGTTCATCTTCTGGCGCTGGCCGGTCGACAGGGTGCTCACGCGCTGGTTGCGCTGCTCGCCCAGGCCCACCGCATCGATCAGCTCGTCGACCCGGCGCCAGCCTTCGCGCACCCCCAGGCCGTAGAACTGGCTGAACATCCAGAGCTGCTCACGCGCCTCGAGGATCCCGTAGCCCGACTGCTCGCCGCCCGCGACCATGTTCATGATCCGGCGGATCTGCTTGGTCTCACGGGCCACGTCGAAGCCGAAGATCCGGGCCGTCCCCGCCGAGGGCAGGAGGAGCGTCGTCAGGATCTTGATCAGGGTCGTCTTGCCCGCACCGTTCGGTCCGAGCAGGCCGAAGAACTCGCCCGGGGCGACCTCCAGGTCGATCCCGGCGAGGGCGATGACATCCTTGGGCCTGGCCTTGTACACCCGGGTGATCCCACGCACGTCGATCGCGGGAGCCTGAATCGAGCCGGACACAGCACGGCCTCTGAGGGGTTCGGGGAGGCCCGAGTCTACCATCGCGACACCGGCCCGAACAGGCCTTGTGCCGGGCGCGTCAGGCCCCGGCCAGCGCCACGGCCAGCAGGCCGGCCACCCGCGCGTTGTTCTCGATCAGGGCAGTGTTCGCCCGGATCGAGGCTCCGTCGGTGAGCTCGGCGATCCGGGCCAGCAACCATGGGGTCAGGGCAGGCCCATGGATGCCGGCCGACTCGGCGTCGGCGAGGGCGCGCTCGATAGCCGCCCGGGCCTCGGCCGAGGGCAGGGCGGCGGCGGCCGGCACCGGCGTGCACAGCAGGATCCCTGAACCGAGGCCCAGGCCGAGGTGAGCGGCAACGATCCGGGCGGCAGCCGCCACATCGTCCGCCACGTGCGCAGCTGGGATACCGCTGGACGTGCTGTAGAAGCCCGGAACGTCGTCCTGGCCGATCGCCACGACCGGGACGCCGCGGGTTTCGAGGTATTCGAGGGTGAGCGGCAGGTCCAGGATCGCCTTTGGGCCGGCACACACGACCGCGACCGGCGTGCGCGCCAGCTCTTCGAGGTCGGACGAGACGTCGAGGGTGGACGTGGCACCGAACGCTCCCCGGTGAACGCCGCCTATCCCGCCCGTCGCGAAGACCCGGATCCCTGCCGCCGATGCGGCAATCATCGTGGCCGACACGGTGGTGGCGGCCCAGCCGCCGGCCACGAGGGCGGCGGCAAGGCTGGGTCGAGCCGCCTTGCGGACGGTGTCGGGCGGGGCCGTCGCGAGGGCTTCGAGGGCGGCCGCGTCGAGACCGACGAGGATCCGGCCGTCGTGGATTGCCACGGTGGCCGGGGTGGCCCGGGCATTCCGGACGGCTGCCTCCGAGGCCCGGGCAACCGCAACGTTCTGGGGATACGGCAGGCCATGGCTGACCAGGGTGGACTCGAGCGCAACGACCGGCTGCCCGGCGCCGAGTGCCGCCCTGACGTCGGCGCTCAGGACGAGCCGTTCGCGTACATCAGGTTTCGTCGGCTGTTCCATCGAAGCCATCGTAGCGGGCCCCGGGGCGACGATCCTCGGCGCGCCAGGCGTGGGCCTTCGGCGACCAACTGACGAACGGCGCCAGGTCGCGGCCAGGGCCCGGGCAAGCGCACTTGCAGGACAGAGTCAAGTCAGCCTGAGAAGGGGCCGTTCGGCCGGGCCCGATCGGGTCGTTGGGCTCTCCCCGGAGGATGGCCGTCACGTCTCACTAGTCACATGGATATGTCGCCCGCCGCGAGCCCGGCGGTAGCCGAAGTTGTATCGCTTTCGGCCCCCGGATCGCGGCCCGCGATCAGGCGCTTGCTCCGTGCCCTTGGTCCGGCCTGGATCGTCATGCTCGCCGACGTCGACGCCGCGAGCGTTCTCACCGCGGCCAAGGCCGGCACCGACTTTGGCTACGCCATTCTCCTGCCGCTCGCCGTGCTCGTCCCGATCCTCTACTTCGTCCAGGAGATGACCGCCAGGCTCGCGATCGGCACAGGGCTCGGCCACGCCGAGCTGATCCGGGAGCGCTACGGGTTCCGCTGGGCCGGCGTCGCAGTTGGGACGATGGTCCTCATCGACCTGCTGGCCTACGTCGCCGAGTTTGCCGGGATCGTCCTCGGGGCGAGCCTGGTGGGGGTGCCCGCGGTCGCTGCCGTGGCCGGCGCTCTCGTCTTCCAAACTCCCCTGGCCGGCGCATCCTTCTATGGACGATCACGATCGGCCTGCTTGCCTTCGGCCTGCTGGGCATCGTGGGCCTCGCGCCGTAGCCGACGGTCCGGCACCGAGTCCGCCCGGTCGCTACGCTTCGACGATGGTCGCGCTTCAGGGTGCCCCCGGCCGTACCCCAGCTGATATCCGGTCGTCTCGTCCGGCGATGACCCCGGCGATCATCCGCCGGCAGGTCGTCCTCGAAGAGCTCGACGTCGCGCCGGACGGCCGCTTCGCGATCGTCGTCCGGCGTGCAGTTGACCGGGCCGACCGCTACGTTTCGCACCTGTGGTTGGTGCCCCTGGCCAGGGGTGCCGGCCGGGCTCGAGCGCTGACGATCGGACAGGTCCGGGACACGCGCCCGCGGATCAGTCCCGATGGCCGTCGAGTTGCGTTCCGCCGCAGGCGACGAGACGCCAGGGATGCGGTCCGGACCCTCGAGCTGCTCGATATCCCCGATCTGGCGGAAGCAGCTGGCCAGCCATGGACGGTGGCCGCCCCCGAACACGGCGTCGGAGCGCTGGCCTGGTCGCCGCAGAGCGACCGGATCGCCTTCACCAGCCAGACCGATCCGCCCCGCTTCCTGATCCCGGAAGGTCCTGCCCGCGTGGCGCGCTCGGCGCCCGGCGCCGACGCTGGAGGCGGAAGCGGTTCCGGAGGGGGCGACCGGGCACCGCTCGGACGGCGGATCACGAGGGCCGACTGGCGCTCCGACGACGAGGGCCACGTCGACCGCTGGGAGCACCTCTTCGTCGTGGCGGCCCGGCCGGGCGCGCGTGCCCGGCGCCTGACCCGGGGGGATTGGGGTGTCGCCCGGCCCAGCTGGGACCCGGATGGACGGTCGCTCGTGTTCGCCGCCGATCGGAGCGCGACCGCCGACGTGCGACCGAGAGCGACGATCTGGCGGGTCGGCGCGAGCGGCGGCGAGCCGCTGGAGATCCTCGTCCTCGGCGGGCCGGCCAGCAACCCAGCGATCTCACCCGATGGACGCTGGCTCGCCGCGGTCGGGGTGGTGGAACCGGATCAGCTCGACGACCTCAGCCCGGGAATCGTGATCGCGCCCGCCGACGGCTCCGGACCGCCCATTGCGCTCGCCCCGACGCTCGATCGACCGGTCGGCTCGTGGCTCGACACCGATCTGCACGGTTGGCAGGTCAGCTCCCACGGTGGACCGTCGTGGGCCGGCAGCCACGGCCTGGTCGCCCTCGTCTCGGACCGCGGTCGGTGCCTCCCGTGGCGCTTTTCAGTGGACACGTCCACCGGCCTGGGAACGGCTGATCCGCGCCCGCTCGCCGTCGCCGACGCGGCCTGCGACCACCTCGCGATCTCGGCCGACGGCGAGCGCGTGGTCGTGGTCGGGACCCTCGCCGGCCGGGCGCCCGAGGTGATGACCGCCGAGCGCGGCCGCCTGCGCACTCGGACCGGCTTCGGATCCGCCTGGCAGCGCCGCGTTCGCCAGCCTGAGATGATCTCGGTCCAGGCATCCGGCAGCGGCGGCCCGCTCGACGTCTGGATCGCCTCGCCGTCCGGCGCAGGCCGCAGCCCGCTGCCCACGATCATCGACATCCATGGCGGGCCGCTCGGGGCCTGGGCCCCCGCGCCGAGCCTGGAAGTGGCCCTGCTCGTCTCGCGCGGCTACCGGGTCCTCCTGCCCAATATCCGCGGTTCGGCCAGCTACGGACGGGCCTGGATCCAGCCCCAGCTGGGCGACTGGGGCGGCGTCGATGCCGACGACGTGCACGCCGCGCTCGACCACGCGATCCGCCTGGGCCTGACCGATCCGGAGCGGGTCGGCGTGCTTGGCCTGAGCTACGGTGGCTTCATGGTCAACTGGCTGATCGGCACCAGCGACCGGTTCCGGGCTGCCGTCAGCGAGAACGGGGTGGCCAACCAGGTCAGCGCCTGGGCCAACTCCGACAGCGGTCCCGACTTCTGCCGGACGTCCCTCCTCGGCGACCCGCTGAGCGAGACGGGCATGCTCAAGCTCTGGAGCCAGTCGCCGCTGGCCCACGTTGCGAGCGTCCACACGCCCCTGCTCATCCTCCAGGCCGAGGCGGACGAGCGCTGCCCGAAGGCGGACAACGAGCAGTTCTTCGTCGCGCTCAGGATGCTCGGGCGAACCGTGGAATACGTGCTCTACCCCGACGAATACCACGTCTACCAGGCCGCCGGCCGGGTCGACCGCCGGATCGATCGGATGACCCGGATCCTCGACTGGTTCGACCAGCACCTGGGCAACTGAAGGTCAGTGCAGGTCGAGCTCCGCGTGTGGACCGGTCAGCTGCCGGGCGGCTGCGCGATGACCAGCCAGCACGGCCAGGCGCAGTCCTGCGGCCGTCGAGCGGCCCGCCCGACGGCCTTCGATGAGGCTGGCGAGGAAGCCCGCGTCGAATGCGTCGCCGGCACCGGTCGTATCGCTCGCCGTCAGGGGCCGGGTTGCCACGTCGAAGGTGATCGGAGCGCCGGTTGCGTCGAGGAGGTGGACGGAGGCGCCGTTGCTGCCGCGCTTGACGATCACAACGGGGGCGAGGTCGAGGGCCCCGACTCCGAGGGCCGGACGGTTCGGCGAGTCGAGCAGGGCACTGAGCTCGGCGGCCGTTGCCAGGAGGATGTCGGGCGCCACCGCCCGAACGAGCGCCAGCGCGGCCGGGCGGCCCGGTGCAAGGAGTGGCCCGACGGAAGCCAGGTCGAGGCTGACCGCAGCGCCCGCCGCGCGGGCCAGCCGGATGGCCTCCCGACCTGCGGACCCGAGCGGTTCGCCCAGAAGCGAGTAGAGCGGCAGGTGGAGCAGGTCGACTGCCGCGAACCAGGCGGCCCGCAGGTCGGCTGGTACCAGCTGATCGGCGGCCCCGCGATCCGCCACGAACGAACGCTCGCCGTCAGCCGACACGAGCACTCCGATCCGGCCGGTCGGCCGGCCGGCGACGCGCACGGCGCGAACGACGACACCGTCCGAGCGGACCGCCTCGACCAGGGCCCGGCCCGGCCCGTCCCGGCCGACCGCACAGACGAGCTGGGTCTGTGTCCCGAGGCGGCCGAGCCAGCGCGCGGCGTTGGCCGCGGACCCGCCCTGGCGCAGCCGGACCGCGCCCGGAACGTCAGTGCCGCTCAGCAGCGCCCGGTCCGGGCTGAGCACGACATCCAGGGTCAGGTCCCCGACGACGATCACCCGGGCGCCGGGTCGGCCCGGGCGGGCTGGCCGACGGGACAGGCTGCTGGGCACGGTCAGGCGGTTCGGCACCTTCCGAGGATAGCGACGGCCAGCCGGTGGCGGCGGGCTGCCGGCGCCGACCGCACTACAATGCCAAGGCAACCCGGAGGCTGGTCCCCACCACGACCCACCAGTCCACGGAGCACGGAGATCACCTTGACCGTTGCCCCGGACGCCCTCGACCTCCTCGCCATCAACACGATTCGAACCCTCTCGATCGACGCTGTCCAGAAGGCGAACTCAGGTCATCCAGGCGCGCCGATGGGCATGGCGCCGATGGCCTACACCCTGTGGACGCGCTTCCTGCGCCACGCCCCCACCATGCCGGACTGGCCAAACCGGGATCGCTTCGTCCTGTCGGCCGGGCACGCCTCGATGCTCCTCTACTCGCTCCTCCACCTGACCGGCTACGACGTGTCGCTCAAAGACATCGAGTCCTTCCGGCAGTGGGGCTCGCGCACCCCAGGCCATCCGGAGCGCGGCCTGACCCCCGGCGTGGAGGCAACGACCGGGCCGCTGGGCCAGGGCGTCGCCAACGCGGTCGGGATGGCGATCGCCGAGCGCCGGCTCGCCCACGAGTTCAACCGCCCGGACCACGACATCATCGATCACTGGACGTATGCGATCTGCTCGGACGGAGACATGCAGGAGGGGATCGCCTCGGAGGCGGCGTCCCTGGCCGGCCATCTCCAGCTCCGCAAGCTGGTGCTGCTCTATGACGACAACGGGATCCAGCTCGACGGACCCACGGCGATGGCCTTCTCGGAGAACGTCGTGGCGCGCTTCGATGCCTATGGCTGGGACACCCGCCGGGTCGCCGACGGCAACGATGTTGGGGCGATCGGCCTGGCGATCCAGCAAGCCCAGGAGGACGGTCGGCCGAGCCTGATCGCCGTCCGGACCCATATCGGCTACGGCTCACCGCACAAGCAGGACAGCCAGAAGGCGCACGGCTCGCCCCTCGGAGAGGACGAGGTCCGACTGACCAAGGAGGCCTACGGCTGGGATCCCGATCGCCACTTCTACATCCCCGACGAGGCGCTCGATGTCTTCCGCCGGGCGATCCCCGAGGGTGAGGCCCTGGTCGAGGCGTGGGACGCCGAGTTCGAGCGCTATGCCGGAGACCACCCGGACGTGGCGGCCGAGCTCCGGCGCCGGCTGGCCGGCCGTCTGCCCGACGGCTGGGACCGGGCCCTGCCGAGCTACGCCGTGGGCGAGGACTTCGCCACCCGCCAGGTCAGCCAGGCAACGATCAACGCGCTTGCGCCAGTGCTGCCCGGACTCTTTGGCGGGGCGGCCGACCTGTCCGAGTCGAACCTGACCGACATCAAGGGCGGCGGCGATTTCTCGACCGACGAGCCCGGCCGCAACCTGCGCTTCGGGGTGCGCGAGCATGCCATGGGTGGGATCGCCAACGGGATCGCCTACCACGGTGGCTTCCATCCGTACTGCGCAACATTCCTCAACTTCAGCGACTACATGCGCGGTTCGGTCCGCCTGGCGGCACTCGCCGGGCTGCCGGTGACGTACGTGTGGACCCACGATTCGGTGGGCCTCGGCGAGGACGGGCCCACCCATCAGCCGGTCGAGCAACCGATGGCTCTGCGGGCCATCCCGAACCTCTGGTACGTCCGGCCCGGCGACGCCAACGAGGCGGTCGCGGCCTGGGCGCTGGCGATCGAGCGCCGGGACGGGCCGGTTGCCCTGGGCCTTACCCGCCAGAAGCTGGCCACCCTGCCCGAAACGTCGGCGGCCGCCCGCGAAGGAGTCCGCCGGGGTGGCTACATCCTTCGAGAATCGAGCGGAGGGCCCGGGGCGATCGATCTCGTCCTCGTCGCAAGCGGCTCCGAGCTGGGCCTCGCCGCAGCCGCCCGGGAGGCCCTCGAGGCCGACGGGATCCGGACCCGCGTCGTCAGCCTGCCCTGCTTCGCCGCCTTCGAACGCCAGGACGAGGCGTATCGCCAGTCGATCCTGCCGCCGGCGGCCGGCAGGCGGGTCACGATCGAGGCGGGAGTGACCATCGGCTGGGACCGCTACGCCGGCGACGACGGGGCGATGATCGGGATCGACCACTTCGGTGCGTCCGCCCCCGGGGCCACCGTATTCGAGCACTTCGGGTTCACCGCGGAGCACGTGGCCGAGGTCGGCCGGCGAGTCGTCCGTGAGGGGCTCCACGGCCGGATTCCCACCCTCGACCCGGGCCACCAACCGGCCGGGTTGGGGCTCGGCCCTCCGATCCGGCCGGACTGACGATGCGTGTCGCCTTCGCGGCCGATCACGGGGGAGCGGACCTCAAGGACGAGCTGCTCATCCGCCTGCGCGCCGAGGCCGGACCGAACGAGCTGATCGACCTCGGGGGCGACGGCTCCGATCCCACCGACGACTACCCCGATTTCGCCCTCCGGCTGGGTGGGGCAATCCAGCGCGAGGAGGCCGACCGCGGCGTCCTCGTTTGCGGCAGCGGCGTCGGCGCCTCGGTGGCGGCCTCCAAGATGACCGGGATTCGGGCCGCGGTCTGCCACGATACGTATTCGGCCCACCAGGGGGTCGAGCACGACGATCTGAATGTCCTGTGCCTGGGCGGACGGATCGTCGCGATCGAGCTCGCCCTGGAGATCGTGCGCGCCTATGTCGGCGCCACGTTCAGCAACGAGCCGCGCCATCGCCGGCGGGTCGCCAAGATCGAGGCGATCGAAGCGGCCGAGCAGCACCAATGACCCCTCCTCAGCCCGCCAGCACATCCGGAGGCTCTCCATGACCGATACCGTTCCGGCCGGCGACGCAATCGCCCCGGGGCTGCGCCTCGCGCCGGCGGAGGCAACCCTGTGGGCCGCGGCCGCGGCGCGGGCCCGCTCTGGCAAGTGGGCCGAGCGCCTGTTCGATCGCGATCCCTCGCTCTGGTCGAACGACCCGGTTGTCCAGGCAGGGATCGCCGAGCGGCTCGGCTGGCTCGACGCACCGGAGCACTTCCTGGCCCAGGTCCCGGCCCTCGAGGGATTCGGCGACGGCCTGCGGGCCGACGGCTTCAGCGCAGCGGTCATCGCCGGGATGGGCGGCAGCAGCCTCGCTCCGGAGGTGCTCCTGCGGACGTTCGGGGTGGCCCCGGGCTGGTTGGACCTGCGCGTCCTCGACTCGACCGATCCGTCCGCCGTCGCCGCGGTCGTCGACGACCTCGACCCCCTGTCCACCCTGTTCGTGGTCGCCAGCAAGTCAGGCACAACCACGGAGCCACTCGCCTTCCAGGCCGACGCCTGGGCCCGGATCCGGGCGGCTCTGGATGCCCGTCACGAACATCACGAGCAGCCCGGGGCCCTGATGGCCGCGATCAGCGATCCGGACAAGAGCATCGAGGCGATCCCCCACCACGACGACCTCCGTGAGGTCTTCCTCAATCCGCCCGACATCGGCGGCCGCTACTCGGCCCTGACCTACGTCGGCCTCGTGCCAGCCAGCTTGATCGGCCTGTCGGTTGGCGAGCTCCTCGGATCCGCGTCGGTCATGCTGGCCCGCTGCCGGGAGGCCGAGCCAACCGTCAATCCCGGTGTCGCCCTGGGCCTTGCCCTCGGGTCGCTGGCGCTCGCCAGCCCGGCCGGCGCCGGCCGCGACAAGGTCACCTTCGTGGCCGATCCGGAGATCGCCGCGCTCGGCTCGTGGCTGGAGCAGCTGATCGCCGAGAGTACCGGCAAGCGGGGCGTGGGCATCGTCCCGGTGGATCTCGAGCCACTCGGCCAGGCGACGGCCTACGGTTCCGACCGGGTCTTCGTCCGACTCAGCCTGGCCGGCTCGGCCGGACCGGCACCGGCGGCCGACGGCACCACTGCGGACGCCCTGATCGAGCAACTGGCGGAAGCCGGCCACCCGGTCATCCAGATCGACCTCGCCGACCCGATCGACATCGGGGCTGAGTTCATCCGCTGGGAGGTGGCGACCGCGATCGCCGGCGTCGTCCTGGGGATCGACGCCTTCGACCAGCCGAACGTGGAAGAGGCGAAGATCCTGACCCGGCGGCTCCTCGCCCGCCACGGCGAAGCCGCCGATGCACGTCTCCACGAGGCGCCCAGCGCGCCGATCGAGCTGCTCGTCTCGGGCGACGGTCTGGCCGTCGTCGGCGACGCGGCGCTGGCCGCCGCTGGACCAGCCGACACGATCGAGGCTGCGCTCCAGCGGCACCTGGCTCGAGCGAAGCCGAACGCCTACCTGGCCATCCAGGCATACATCGGGTCCAGCCCCGAACGAGATGCGGCGATCGCCCGGATCCGGGCCCTCCTGAGGGATCGAACTGGCCGGGCCACCACGGCCGGCTACGGTCCGCGCTTCCTCCACTCGACCGGCCAGCTCCACAAGGGGGGCGCGCCGATCGGCCTGTTCTTCCAGCTGACTGCCGACCATCCAGCGGACCGCCAGATCCCGGGCTGGCCGTACACCTTCGGCCAGCTGATCGACGCCCAGGCGGCGGGCGACTTCCAGGTCCTCGAGGCCCACCAGCTGCCGGTACTCCGGGTCCACCTCGAGGCCGACCCGGATGCCGGCCTGGCCGCCTTCGAGCGCGCCCTCACCGCGGCACTCATCGGCTCGTGACCGCACGGGACGCGCCGCGCACGATCCGCGAGCTGCGCCTCGCCCAGGACGGCCGACGCAAGCCGAAGGAAACGAAGGCGGCCAACCCGCTCCGCCAGGGACTGCGGCTCGAGCGCGTCCCAGACCCGTGCGTGGTCGTCCTGTTCGGCGCCACCGGCGACCTGGCCCACCGGAAGGTCCTGCCGGCCCTCTACCAGCTCCGCCGAACCAACCTGCTGCCCCACGAGTTCATGCTCGTGGCGGTTGGCCGCCGACCGTACGACGACCAGACATTCCGCCAGGAGATCGCGGCCTCCCTGGCGACCTACTCGCGGGTCCCGGTCGAAGCAGCAATCGTCGACGAGTTCCTCGCCCGGATCGTCTACCACCAGGGTGATTTCGCCGAGAACGACGCGTTCGACCAGCTGTCGGCCCGGCTCGACACGATCGATCTCGAACACGGCACGCGTGGCAACCGCCTGTTCTACCTGGCCACCCAGCCCTCGGCCTTCGCCGAGGTCGTCGGCCAGCTCGGCCGGGTGGGCCTCGACCACGAGGTCCACGGCGGGGGCTGGCGCCGGGTCGTCATCGAAAAGCCCTTCGGGCGCGACCTGGACTCGGCCGCGCGCCTGAACCGCGAGGTCGGCAAAGTCTTCCGCGAGAAGCAGGTCTACCGGATCGACCATTACCTGGGCAAGGAGACCGTGCGCAACCTGATGGTCTTCCGATTCGGCAACGGGATCTTCGAGCCGCTCTGGAATCGGCGGTATGTCGACCACGTCCAAATCACGGTCGCGGAGTCGATCGGGGTCGAGAGTCGGGGCGCCTTCTACGAGGAGACCGGCGCTTCGCGCGACTTCCTGCAGAACCACCTGATGCAGCTCCTCGCCCTGGTCGCGATGGAACCGCCGGCCGCCTTCGAGGCCGAGGCATTGCGCGACGAGAAGGTCAAGGTCCTCCGGGCGATCTCGCCGATGACTGCCGACGAGATCCGGCGCGACGTGATCCGCGGCCAGTACGGCCCGGGTTGGGTCGCGGCCGAGCACGTCGCCGGCTACCGGTCCGAACCCCACGTGGATCCCGAATCCGAAACGGAGACCTACGTGGCCGCCCGGTTCACGATCGACGATTGGCGCTGGGCCGGCGTGCCGTTCTATATCCGCAGCGGCAAGCGGCTGCCGAAGCGCGCGACCGAGATCGCGATCCAGTTCAAGCAGGTCCCCCATCGACTTTTCCGGGATACCGCGGCGGAACCCGAGCCAAACCTCCTGGCGATGCGGATCCAGCCCGACGAGGGGATCCTCCTGCGCTTCAGCGCCAAGGTGCCGGGCCTCGGGATCGATGTCCGCAACGTGAACATGGACTTCACCTATGGCTCGGCGTTCAGTGTCGATTCGCCGGAGGCCTACGAGACGCTGATCCTGGATGCCCTCCTCGGCGACGCGTCGCTGTTCACCCGGGCGGACGAGGTGGAGGAGGCCTGGTCGATCGTGACCCCGATCCTCGAGACCTGGATCGACATGCCCGCCCCGGCGTTCCCGAACTACGAGGCCGGTTCGTGGGGTCCCGCTGACGCCGACGAGCTGATGGCCCGGGACGGCCGGCGCTGGCGGCGAATCTGATGGCGACGGCGAGCGGATGACGGGCCGCGGCCCGGTCACGGGTGGGCCGATTGCCATCGACGATACGGCTCCGGTCGGGACCGCCCAGTTGCGCTGGGCCTCCCGGGCGTCGACGATCGACGGGATCGAACGGGAGCTGGCCCGGATCTGGACGCAGTCCAAGCGGACCGTCGAGGTCGACGGCGTCGAGGTCCGCAACATCGCCGCCCGGACGAGCGTGATGAACCTGGTCGTGATCGCTCAGCAGGGTGAGGACGGCGAGCACGGCGCAGCGATCATCGGCCAGCTCACGGGCCGGCACCCGTCGCGCACCCTGATCCTCAGCTCGGCCGACCCCGACGGGCCAGGCTGGCTCGACGCCCGGATCACCGCCCAGTGCATCCTGCCCCGGGCCGATGCGCCGGAGACCTGCGCCGAGACGATCTACATCACCGCCGGCGGCGATACCGGCCGCCATCTCGACGCGATCGTGGAGCCGCTCCTGATCCACGACCTGCCGGTGACGGTCTGGTGGCCGGGCGAGGCCCGCCTCGAGAGTCAGCAGGCCCGCGACGTCCTGGCCTCGGCCGACCGCCTCGTGGTCGACGGCTCGAGCTGGCGGGGCGACGGCCTGGCCCGCTTGCGCGAGCTCGCTCGCGTTGCGAGCACGACCCGGACTGCAGTTTCGGACTTCGCCCTTGCCCGGCAGTCGCGCTGGCGCGAGGCGATCGCCTCGACCTTCGACATGCCCGAGTTCCTGCCTTACCTGCGGGCCCTCCGCCGGGTAGCCGTCACCTACGGCACCCACGATGAGAGCGGGCAGCCCGGCCGAACGAACCTGGTCAAGCCGCTCTACCACGTCGCCTGGCTCGCTTCCCGGCTGGGCCTCCAGGTGGTCAAGCCGCTGACTCCGGTCGCCGGTCCTGCGGCGCCGTTCCGGCCCGGCGTCAAGCCGGCGCCCGGGCGCGGCTACGCCGCGACGTTGCGCCAGGGCACAACCGACGTGGCCGTGGTGATCCGGCCGGTCCTGTCGACGACCCCGGCGGGTACGACCCTGCGGGTGGAGCTGCTGTGCGAACGGCGCGGGTCTGAGCTGCGGGTGGATGTCACGGCGGAGGCCGAATCAGTCGGAGTGCGGGCGTGGCAGGACGGCGTCGAGATCCTTGACCGCCGCTTCAACGCGGCGCGCCGGACCGAGGCCGACCTGCTGGCCGAGGCGATCGAGGCGGGTGGCTCCGACCAGGTCTCCGACGATGCGGTCCGGATGGCCGCCCTGATCGCGGCCGCGGAATAGGCCGTGACCGAAGCGGACGACAGCCACTCGCCGGGCGAGCCAGGCGTCGCGATCTTCAGCGATCCCGAGGCACTTGCCGATGCCGCTGCCGAGCGAGTCAGCGACGCCCTGGTCGCCGCCGTCGAGCATCGTGGTCGGGCCGACCTGGCGACGACTGGTGGGTCCACCCCGGCCGGGCTGTACGTCCGCCTGGCGAGCGCGGCCCTCCGCCAACGGGTGCCCTGGGCAGACGTCCACGTCTGGTGGGGCGACGATCGCTACGTGCCCCGCGACCATCCGCTCTCGAACGTCTTCGGCGTCGACGAGATCCTCCTCGACGAGGTCCACGGCGTCCTGCTCCCACTCGACCACGTCCATCCCTGGCCGACCGGCCGGGCGATTGCCGAGGACCTCGGTCCGGACTGGTGCGCCGACACGTATGCCGCCGAGGCCCGGGCGGAGCTGCCCCTGGACCCGGCCGGCCTGCCCGTCTTCGACCTGGTCCTGCTCGGGATCGGTCCCGACGGCCATCTCCTGTCCGTCTTCCCGGGTAGCCCGGCAATCGGGTCCGGGCGACTCGCGCTCGGTGTCCCCGCCCCGATCCACGTCGAGCCGCACCTGCCCCGGGTTACCTTCAACCCGTCAATCCTCGAGGCGGCTGCAGAGATCATCGTGATGGTCGCCGGGGCTTCGAAGGCCGACGTCCTGGCCCGGATCCTCGACGGCCCGCGCCTCGACCCGGGCTCCGCCGATGGGCTGCCGGCCCAGTTCGCCCGGCGCTCCTCGGCGAGTTGGCTCGTCGACGCAGCCGCCGGGTCACAGCTTCGCCCTCGAGCATGACCACTTCCGGGCCGCCCGCCGGTTTCGTCGCGTCGCCCGACGGCACCCCGATCGCCTGGTGGCGGACCGATCCGCCGTCCGTTCGATCGGCCAGCCGGTCGCGGCCGGCGCTGGTCCTCGTCCACGGAGCCACCGCCGACCACACGGCCTTCCGCGCCGTCGAGCCGCGCCTCGCCCAGCGACGGATGGTGATCTCGATCGACCGCCGGGGACGGGGCGCGAGCGGCGACCTGCCCCCGTACGCGATCGGGCGGGAGTACGAGGACCTGGCCGCCGTGGTCGATTGGCTGGCGGGCGAGACCGCTGCCCCCGTCGATGTCGTCGGCCACTCGTTCGGTGGGCGCTGCGGGCTTGGCGCCGCACGGCTCACGGGCAACCTGCGCCGGCTGGTCGTCTACGAGGGCGCGCCGGCCCCGGCGGGTCGGGAATTCCAGGACCCGGCCCTCCTGGCCCGGCTCGACGCGCTCGCGGCCGAGGGCGCCCTGGACGAGCTGATGGCCACGTTCATGAGCCAGGTGGTGGGCCTGTCGACCAGGCAGGTCGAGGCCTATCGCCGCTCACCCACCTGGCCGATCCGGGCCGCCGCAGCGCCAACGGCGATCCGCGAGCTGCGGGCCGAAGCCGGCCGCGACGCGGCTGGCGAGCACTTCGCCGAGGTCCGGATCCCCGTCCTCCAGCTCATCGGCGGCGCGAGCCCGGCCATCTTCAGGGCAGGCACCTACGAACTCGACGCCCTGCTGGAACACGGTGAGGTGGTCACGCTGGCCGGTCAGGGACACGCCGCCCACCACACCGACCCGGGGGCGTTCGTGACCACGGTCGAGGCCTTCCTCGACGAGCGCGATACCATCGCACCATGACCGACCCCAAGAACGCCGACCCAACGAGCCCGCCAGCTACCACCGAGGCCGCCCTCGCCGACACCCGGCCGTATTCGCCCGGCCTGGCCGGTGTCATCGGTGCCGAGAGCGCGATCGGCCTCGTCGATGGGGCGCGCGGCCGGCTCCTCTACCGGGGCTATCCGATCGGGCAGCTCGTGGTCCGGGGCACCTACGCTGAAGTCGCCGACCTGCTGTGGACCGGCGAATGGCATCCCGGCGCCCAGCTCCATCCCGAACCCGTGCCTGAGCCCGTCCTGGCCACCCTGCGCGAGCTCCCTCGGGACGCCCACCCGATGGACGCCCTGCGGACGGCTGTCTCGGTCTGGGGCGCGACCCAGAAGATCGCCTGGCCGCCCACGCCCGAGCAGGCCCGCCGCCTGACCGGCTTCTCGCCCTCGGCCCTGGCCGCCTTTGGCCGGATTCGGCGCGGCCTCGAACCGGTCGAGCCCGACCTCTCGCTCGATCTCGCCGGCGGCTTCCTGCAGCAGCTCACCGGGGCGCCTCCCGATCCGGCCGCGGCACGCGCCCTGGAGGCCTACTTCATCGTCGGCGCGGAGCACGGCCTGAATGCCTCGACATTCACCGCCCGGGTGATCACCGGGACCCGCTCGGACCTTGCCTCGGCGGTCTGCGGCGCGATCGGGGCGCTCAAGGGGCCGCTCCACGGCGGGGCCCCGGCCGAGGTCGTCAGCCAGCTCCATGAGATCGGTTCGATCGACCGCGCCGAGGCGTGGGCCCGCCAGACGATCGCCAACAACGGCCGGATCATGGGCTTCGGCCACCGGGTCTACCGCGCCTACGATCCGCGTGCGGCAGCCCTCCGCCAGGTCGCCGAGGCGATGGAGGTGCGACCCCAGTGGCTCGACCTGGCCATCGCGGTCGAGGATGTCGTCCTGCGTGTCCTGGCCGAGCTCAAGCCCGGCCGCAACCTGAACACGAACGTCGAGTACTACGCCGCGGCGGTGCTCGAGGGTGTGGGCCTGACGCCCGACCTCTTCCCGGCCACCTTCGCCCTGGCCCGACATGCCGGCTGGACCGCCCATGCCATCGAGCAGGTCAGCGCGGACAAGCTGATCCGGCCCGACATGCGCTACACCGGTCCCCTTGACCGGGACCTGCCGGCCTGACGTGCTGAGCCCGGGGGACGCCGGCCTCGCCCCGGCCCCGGCCCGGGCAGGTGGCCGTTTCCGGCGACCGCACCTCTCGATCGAGCTCGTCGGGATCGCCGCCGCCGTCGCGATCTGGCTCGTGGTGTGGGCCTTCGGCGAGCCATGGAGCCGCTTCCTTCTCGCCGGCCAGGACGCACGCTGCTACTGGGTGCCCGGGTACGGAGCGCCGTATGCCCTGTCCGAGTGGACCGCGCCGATCGCCTACGTCTACTCGCCGGCCTTCCTGCAGCTCCTGGCACCACTGAAGCTGCTGGACTGGGAGCCGTTCCTGGGCCTCTGGACGATCCTGCTCCTGCTCGCCGTCCGGTTCCTGTCCGGGCCGCGCCTGTTCGCCCTGGCGCTCGCGGTCGCCGTGCCCGAGCTGATCGGCGGCAACATCCACCTGCTGATCGCCGTCGCGATCGTCGTGGGCTTCCGCTACCCGGCCGCCTGGTCGCTCATCCTGCTGACCAAGGTGACCCCAGGGATCGGTCTGCTGTGGTTCGCCGTCCGGCACGAATGGCAGGCGCTGGCGATTGCGTTCGGGGCGACCGCGGCGATCGTCGCCGTCTCGCTGGCCGTGGACCCGCGGGCCTGGCTCGACTGGCTTGGAGTGATCGGCGCCAGCGCCGGCAAGACGAGCGGGACCTGGGCCGCCATTCCCATCCCGCTCTGGTTCCGCCTGCCGATCGCCGTCGTGGTCGTGGTGTGGGCTGCCCGCACGAATCGGCGCTGGGCCGTCCCGGTCGCCGCGATGCTCGCCCTGCCGGCGCTGTGGTATGGGGGCCTCGCGATGCTCCTCGCGGTGATCCCGCTGCGCGACCCGGGCCGGTCCGATTTCTGGTCGAGAAGGACCGGCACCGGGCGGACCGTCGTCAATGGGATCCCC
>JADGQK010000129.1 GCA_017881915.1 Chloroflexota bacterium
ACCGAGTTCCTCCGGGCGCAGGCGGATGGCATCATCGCGTGCGACTTCTTCACTGTCGAGACCGCCTGGCTCCGGACGCTCTACGTCCTCGTGTTCATCGAGCTCGGCAGCCGGCGGATCCATCTGAGCAACGCCACCGCGCATCCGGACTCAACGTGGGTCACGCAGCAGGCCCGGAACCTCGCCATAGCGCTCGATGACCGCGCACCGGCAATCCGGTTTCTCATCCGCGACCGGGACACCAAGTTCAGTCGGTCGTTCGACGCGGTGCTCCGCTCGGAGGGAATGCGGGTGATCCGAACGCCCGTCCAGGCGCCGAACGCCAACGCGCACGCCGAGCGCGTGATCGAGACCATCCGGGCCGAGTGCCTCGACTGGACACTCATCCTTGGTCGACGACAGCTCGACCAGACGCTCCGCATCTACGCCGAGCACTACAACCGGCAGCGACCTCATCGCGCGCTCGGCCTTGCTCCCCCGCTCGCAGCGGCTGCGGAGCCGATCCTCGTCAGCCCGCGAGACGTTCGCCGGCGGGATCTGCTCGGCGGGCTCATCCACGAGTACGACGGCACCGCCGCATGATCGAATCCGGGTTTCCGACCCCCACGCGGGTACTTTGTGACGAATGGTACTGGCGGGGAGCCGTCACGCGGCACAGCCTCGTGTCTCCGCCGGCTCCGATAAGGCACGGTTCATATCCCGGCCGCCCGGACCGTGCATAGCTGCTGGCGGGCCCGCCAGCATCGAGGGGCGCGGCGAGCGCCCAGTTGGACGAGGGAACCATGTGGCGCGCACGCAACCTGCTCCTTGCCGCAGGCGCGGTAGGTCTGCTCGTGGTCACGTTCGGCGTGGCATCGGCGGCTGGAACGCCGTCACCCACTGGAACCCTGTCACCCAATGAGCGGCTCGGGAAGGCGATCTTCTTCGACGAGAACCTCTCTCTCAACCGGAACCTCGCGTGCGCCTCGTGTCACGGCGCGGCGGTGGGGTTCACCGGTCCCATCTCGGAGATCAACCAGCACGGGGCCGTCTACGAGGGCTCGGTTGCTGGCGCATTCGGCAACCGCAAGCCGCCCAGCAACGCGTATACCACGATGAGCCCGATCCTCCACGTCGACAAGACGGGCGCCTGGGTCGGTGGCAACTTCTGGGATGGGCGCGCCACCGGCGAGAAGCTCGGGAATCCGGCGGCGGATCAGGCCCAGGGGCCCTTCCTCAACCCGAAAGAGCAGGCGCTCCCCGACTCGGCCTGCGTCGTCTATCGCGTCTTCAACGCAGGCTACGGCGTCGACTTCGAGCACGTGTGGGGCGCGGGATCGCGCTCCATCGCATGGCCCAGCGACGTCGAGACTTCCTGCTCGCTCCCGAAGGGGACCGTGACCCTCTCCACGCAGGACCGGGCGAAGGCCGACGTGGCCTACGACCGCATCGCCCTCTCGATCGCGGCCTACGAGGCGTCCGCCGAGGTGAACACGTTCTCGTCGAAGTACGACGCGGCGTCGACGGGCGAGGCGAAGCTCACGGCGCTCGAGCAGCGAGGCCTGACCCTGTTCGAGGGCAAGGCTGGCTGCACTGCCTGCCACCCGCTGCTGCCGACCGGGGACGCGCTGTTCACGGACTTCACGTACGACAACCTCGGCGTCCCCCAGAACCCGGAGAACCCGGCCGTCCTGCGCGACCCGACATACGTTGACGACGGCCTCGGCGGGTACCTCAATGGCGCGGGCTACCCCGCCGCCGTGTACGAGCCTGAGATGGGCAAGCTCAAGGTGCCGACCCTGCGCAACGTCGACCTCCAGCCGAGCGCGGGCTTCGTCAAGGCGTATGGAGCCAACGGCTACTTCAAGAGCCTCGAGGCCATCGTCCACTTCTACAACACGCGCGACGTGCTTGCCCGGTGCCCGGGCCCCTACACCGAGGCGGAAGCGCTGAAGGCCAACTGCTGGCCAGCCCCCGAGGTCGCGGCGAACGTCAACACCGTCCAGCTCGGAAACCTCGGCCTCAGCCCGTCCGATGAAGCCGCGATCGTCGCCTACCTCAAGACCCTCTCGGATGGATACGGACCGGCCACGGTCGACACGACGGCGCCATCCGTCACCGCCCCCGCCGCGACCCTCCGCACGGGTGTGTCCCTGTCCGGCGCCGCGATCCCGCTCCGGCTCGCCTGGACGGGTACCGACGCCGGGGGCTCCGGGATCGCCCGCTACGAACTCGCCCGGAGCACCGACGGCGGCACCTGGATGACGGTCTCCTCCTCGCTCACGGCGCCCTATGCCTACGTGCCCGTGCCCTCGTCGGGCACCGTCCGGTTCCGGGTCCGCGCGGTCGACCGGGCGGCCAACACCGGGGCCTGGGCCACCGGCCAAACCCTCACTCCGCGCCTCTTCGAGCAGTCGAGTACCTCGGTGACGTACGCCGGCACGTGGAGCACCACCACGGGCAGCGCGTACTCGGGCAGCTCGGCCACGTATGCGAAGGCCGCCGGGGCGTCGGCCAGCTACACGTTCACCGGGCGCTCGATCGCGCTCGTCACAACGAAGGCGCCCACCCGGGGCACGGTCAAGGTCTACGTCAACGGCACGTACGTCGCGACCGTCGACCTGTACGCGACAACCACGAAGTACCGGGCGCTCGCGTGGCAGAAGACCTGGTCCACCTCGGGCACCCGGACCGTCAAGCTCGTCGTCGTCGGGACCTCTGGCCGGCCCCGGGTCGACCTCGACGCGTTCGCGGTACTGAAGTAGGGAAGACACCGTGGTGTGCATTGCCGGCGAGGCTCTGGCAGTGCAAGCGCATCGCCTTCCTGTCCGTCATACGCGGGGGGAGACACGCGTTCGCGGTGCTCCTGATCCTCGTCCTCCTTCCGGCGGCGCTGGTCGCAGCAGAAACGTAGGCGGCAAGTGTCATCTGGGCTCGGACCAGCCGGCGGTCGAGCGACGCCCCGTGACGGACCGTCAGGACGTGGTTTGGGCAAGACGGGAGACTGGCGAGTGCCTCCGGAACGCCCGAGGCACGGGCGCCAGGCTCGCCTCGATCCCATGAAGACCCCTGAGGACGAGGGCAAGTACGGCTGGAAGGATGTTGCCATGAGCGATGAGCACGTCAAGGGCACGCTGAGCAAGGCCCAGGGCAAGGTCGAGGAGGGGCTCGGCAAGTTGACCGGGAACAAGCAGGAGCAAGCCCGCGGCAAGGCCAGGCAGGTCCAGGGCGACGCCCAGAACGGTCTGGGCAACGTCCAGGACGCCGTCCGAAAGTCGAAGAACAGGCCCTGACCCGCGACCGCGACCTGCCGCGAGTTGGCGTTCCGTGACGCGTGCCGGTGATGTCGAAGAAGCCCTCGTTGCACAGCAGGTGTCACGGCCCGGGTATGGACCCCGGCCGGTCAACGAGGGCAACGGCGATGACAGGACGGGAGCACGTGCCCGGTGGGCGCGTCCGGCTGGAGCCGTGCGATGAGCGCAACGGCCGCCCGCCCCCGGTCGACGAGCCCCGAGAAGCTGGAGCGGGAGCTCCTGGCGCGCCTCGGGCTCGACTCGTCCGCCACCCCCGAGGACCTGGGCAACGCCCACCGGGCGGTCTCGGCGTACCTCGCCGCAGCGCCAAAGGGCCTGCGCGCCTGGGCTCGGACGCAGGCCGCGGGCGCCGACGGGGCGTACGCACTTCTCACGGACTCGGCCGCACTCGCCCGCGCCGTCGCCCTCGTCGGGGCGGGCGAGCGGCCGGCCGTCCCTCCCCCAGCCCCCGTCGCGGCTTCCCCGGTGGCGATGGCGACGCCGGCCGCACCAGCGATCGGGGACGCGGCACGGCGCACCGACGAGAACGGCCGGCGGATCGTCAGCGATGATGAGATAGACGCCCTCCTCGCCGAGGTCGACCCAACCGCGCACCGGGAGATCGTCGGGACGGCCGCCGAGCGGGCGCCTGCCCCGGAGCACGCCGGGCTCCGCCAGGGCCTCCTCGTCGGGCTGTTCGCCTCGCCGGCGTTCCGCAACCTCGCCCTCGCGGGCGCGACGATCGCGACCGTCGGCATCGTCGCCGTGCTGGGCTTCAACACCGGCGGCACGAGCGCCAGCGGCATCAGCGCGGGCGTCACGCCGGCCCCGAGCGCCGCCGCGAGCACGCCCGTCCTGGACCAGGCAGCCGTGGCCGCGCTGATGGTGAAGATCCAGGCGAACCCGAAGGACGCCGACTCCCTGATGGCGCTCGGGGACGAGTACTACAGGACCGGCGACTTCAAGACGGCCGGCGACTGGTTCGCGAAGGTCACGGCCGTCGAGCCCACCGTCGTCCGCGGCTACCTGGCGCTGGGTGTATCCGCCTTCAACCTCGGCGACTCCACGACCGCCCTGACCGCCTGGACGAAGGTCCTCACCATCGACGAGACGAACGTCGAGGCGCACTACGACCTCGGGTTCCTCTACCTGAACGCACAGCCGCCGGACATGGCGGGGGTCCAGCGCGAGTGGTCGCGCGTGGTCGCGCTCGCCCCCGACAGCGACATCGCGAAGACCGTGAAGGCGCACCTCGACGCCCTCGCCAGCCCGGCACCGTTTGCGAGCGCCCAGCCATGACCGTCGGGGCCGGGATCGGCCTCCTCGTCGCATTCCTCGGAGGCGTGGTCTCCTTCGCGTCGCCGTGCTGCCTGCCGCTCGTGCCGGCCTAC
>JADGQK010000065.1 GCA_017881915.1 Chloroflexota bacterium
TCGCCCGTGGCCTCGGCCGCGAGCCCCAGCAGTGCGCCGAGCGCGAGCGCGGGGGCCACGGGCGGCCCCAGTGCGAACCTGCCCCAGTCGATCGGCAAGGGTGAGGGCAGCCTGAACATCATCGTCTGGCCGGGCTATGCCGAGGACGGCTCGAACGTCAAGGAATACGACTGGGTTCACCCATTCGAGGCCGCCAACCCGGACTGTGGCAAGGTCAACGTCAAGCCGGCCGATACCTCCGACGAGATGGTCACCCTGATGCGCCAGGGCGGCGGGACCGTATACGACGGCGTGTCCGCCTCGGGTGACGCGACGAACCGGCTGATCGCCAACGGCGACGTGGCCGAGATCAACGTGAACCTGATCCCGGACTACCCCGATATCGCCCCGTTCCTGCAGTCGCCGGCCCATAACACGGTCAACGGCAAGCACTACGGGATCTCCCACGGCTGGGGCGGCAACACCCTGATGTACCGGACGGACAAGGTCACGCCGGCGCCCACCAGTTGGGCCGCCGTCTTCGATCCAACCGCTTCGAAGGCCAACCAGGGCAAGATCACCGACTACGACAGCCCGATCTACATCGCCGACGCGGCGCTCTACCTCAAGACGGCCAACCCGTCCCTCGGGATCACGGACCCGTACGAGCTGACCCAACCCCAGTTCGATGCGGCCGTGGCCCTGCTGACCGCCCAGCAGCCGTGGGTGGCCAAGTACTGGTCGCTGTACACCGACGAGATCACCAACTTCACGAACGGCTCAACGATCATCGGGACCACCTGGCCGTACCAGGTCAACACCCTCAAGGCCTCCAGCGTCAAGGTCGACGCCGTCGTGCCGACCGAGGGGATGACCGGCTGGGCGGACACCTGGATGATGTCGGCCCATGCCGCCCATCCCAACTGCATGTACAAGTGGATGGCCTGGATGGTCACGCCCAAGGTCCAGGCCGAGGTGGCCGAGTACTTCGGCGAGGCCCCGGCCAACCCCAAGGCCTGCACCATCCTCGACGCCACGTACGGCTCGTACGGCGTGAAGAACTTCTGCACGCTGTACCACGTCAACGACACGGCCTTCTACGGCGCGATCAGCTTCTGGAAGACGCCCCTGGCGGATTGCGGCGACAGTCGCGGCCAGACCTGCGTCGACTACTCGAAGTGGGCAACCGCCTGGACCCAGATCAAGGGCTGACGAGCCCAACGAGGTATCGGGCGGCGGAGTCAGGCACGCTGCCGCCCGAGTCCCTTCCGTGACGCCCAGCACATCCTCGCTGCCGCCCGACGGCGTCCGCCGGCGATTGTTCGCCGCCCTCTACCGGCACACGCCCGCCCAGCTGCTCATCCTGCTGGCCCCGCCGATCGGCTGGTTCGGGGCGATCTACCTCGGATCGCTGGCGATCCTGCTGCTGAGTGCCTTCTGGTACCTCAACCCGATCACCTCGGCGGTGGTCCACCAGTTCAGCCTGAGCAACTTCCAGCAGTTGCTGGGCGACTCGGTCAACCGGGTGATCGTGCTGCGAACCGTGACGATCGCCCTGGGTGTCACGATCGCGGACATGGCCCTGGCCTTCCCGATCGCCTATTTCATGGCCCGGGTGGCATCGCCCAGGTACCGCTCATTCCTGTTCATGGCAGTCCTGCTGCCGCTCTGGTCGAACTACCTCGTGCGAGTCTTCGCCTGGCGGATCATCCTGGCCCAGGGTGGACCGCTGGATGGCCTCCTGGGCGTGGTTGGCCTGCAGGGGCCCGCCTTCTCGGACGTCTCGACCTGGCTCGTCTTCACCTACCTCTGGCTGCCCTACATGATCCTGCCGATCTATGCCGGGTTCGAGCGCATCCCCGGATCCCTCCTCGAGGCGTCGGCAGACCTGGGCGGCAAGGGGGCAACCACGTTCCGCCGCGTCGTATTGCCGCTGGTCCTGCCGGCCGTTGCCGCCGGTTCGATCTTCACCTTCTCGCTGACCCTGGGCGACTACATCACTCCGACACTGGTCGCCAAGAACCAGTTCCTGGGCAACGTGATCTACGTCAACCAGGGCGTGGCCAACAACGTCCCGTTTGCGGCCACCTTCGCGATCGTGCCGATCGGGATCATGGGTATCTACCTCCTGATCGCGCGGCGCCTGGGCGCCTTCAACGCGCTATGAAGCCGGGCGGCAGCGCGCGCTGGCTGCGGGTCGCCACGATCGGGATCCTGGCGTTCATGTACGTCCCGCTCCTGATCATCCTGCTATACGCCTTCGACACCGACAAGACGCAGGCGTGGCCCATCCAGGGCCTCACCCTCGACTGGTTCGGGGTGGCGTTTGGCAACCAGGACGTCCGCGACGCGCTCATCCTGTCGATCCAGGTTGGCCTCGCTGCCACGGGGATTGCGTTGGTCCTGGGCACCCTTGCGTCGTTCGCCGTCCATCGCTACGCGTTCTTCGGGCGAGGCACGGTGTCGTTCCTTCTGGTCCTGCCAATCGCACTGCCCGGAATCGTGACAGGCATGGCCCTCAACGCCACGATCAACGCGTCGGGGATCGGGTTCACCACCTTCACGATCATCCTGGGCCATGCGACGTTCTGCATCGTCGTCGTGTTCAACAACGTGATAGCCCGGCTGCGCCGGACATCGAGGTCCATCGAGGAAGCCTCCATGGACCTCGGTGCCGACACGCTCCAGACGTTCCGCTACGTCACCTTCCCGGTGATCCGGACGGCGTTGATCGCGGGCGGCCTGCTGGCCTTTGCCCTGTCGTTCGACGAGGTCATCGTGACGACCTTCACCGCTGGTACCCAGAAGACGATCCCACTCTGGATCTTCGAACAGATCCAACGCGCCCATCAGCTCCCGGTGGTGAATGTGGTGGCCGTCTTCCTGATCCTCCTCTCGACGATCCCGGTCTACCTGGCCCAGCGGCTCAGCTCCGATACGACAGGCGTGGCCGGGCGCTGACAGAGGCGTTCAGTACCAGCGCCGGCCACTCGGCGGCAGGCGATGGATGGGACCCTGCTGGGTCGCCGCCCGGGCGACCAGTTCGGTGGCGTGTGGCCGGGGCAGCCCGGTGACGGTGGCCACTGCGACGAACAGGGCGACGGCGACGATCGTGGCGACCTGGCGCAGGCGTAGTTGGGCGCGGCGCATGCGATTCCTCCTTGCGTGCCCGAAGATGCTGATGTGCCCGGTCGAGCCACAGTGTCGACTTCGCCGCTTAGCTGCGCGTTACCGGGAGGCCCGCAGCCGACTAGGCTTGGGCGATGAACCCCAGCCAACTCGCTATTGCCCGGGTTGCCCTCGAGACCGAGCGGCGGCGCCTGACCGAGGACCTCGCCGAGCCGCCCGAGACGCCCAGCCAGATGACCTATGGTTCGCAGGCTGCTGCTGCCAGTGAGGTCTTCGCCCAGCAGCGCGACCTCGCCCTGCGCGGCAAATCAGGCAAGGGCCTCGATCTCGTGACCGACGCCCTCGCCCGGCTCGATGACGGCACGTTCGGGCGCTGCCTGCGCTGCGGCGCGGCGATTCCCGAGGAGCGCCTGGAGGTCCTGCCCTGGGCCGCCTTCTGCATCGCCTGCCAGCAGCTCGAGAAGGATGGTCGCTGATGCCGTCCGAGGGTGCCGGGCCGACGCCAGGGGTCAGCCCGGCCGAGCCGCCGCTGGTCAGCCTGGCCCAGATCCGGGCCGCCGCCGTGACGCTCCGGGGTATCGCGCTGCGCACGCCGCTCCTGGCATTTGGGCCGCCCGAGCGGCGTGAATTCCTCAAGGCCGAATCGCTCCAGCCGATCGGTGCATTCAAGATCCGTGGCGCGTATGTCGCCCTGGCAGCACTCGAGCCGAGCGTGCGGGCCCGTGGGGTGATCACCTACTCGAGCGGCAACCACGCCCAGGGTGTCGCCCGGGCGGCCCGCTTGTTCGGGGTGCCGGCCGTCATCGTGATGCCCTCCGACGCCCCGCTGATCAAGCGCGAGCGGGTTGTCGCGGACGGAGCCGAGGTGGTGATCGTTGGCCCGACCAGCGAGGAGCGCCGGCTGGCCGCCGAGCGGATCGCGGCCGAGCGCGGGCTGTCGATCATCCCGCCGTTCGACGACGACCGGATCATCGCCGGGCAGGGCACCTGCGGCCTCGAGATCGCCGAGGATCTGCCGGACCTGGCGGCGGTCCTGGTGCCGGTGGGCGGTGGCGGCCTGGCAGCCGGCGTCGCAACCGCCGTCCGGGCGCTCCGCCCGGCGGCCCGGATCATCGGCGTGGAGCCCGAGCTCGCCGCTGACGGGAGGGATTCGCTGCGGGCCGGCCGGGTCGTCGCCTGGCCGGCCGAGCTGGTCGGACGGACGATTGCCGACGGAACCCGGACCCAATCGATCGGGCGGCGCAACCTCGCCCACTGCCTGGCCTACCTGGATGACATCGTGACCGTCAGCGAGGACGAGATCGTGGCCGCGGTCCGCCTGGCCGCCGAGGAGTGCCGCCTCGTCGTCGAGCCGTCCGGGGCCCTGTCGATCGCGGCCCTCCGCTTCCGCCCGGCCGAGGCCGGCCTGGCCGGCCTGCAAGGTTCGCTCGTGGCTGTCGTCAGCGGAGGCAACCTGGACCCGGCCCGCTATCGGGCCTTGCTGGCGCCGGTCGAGGCCCACTGAGCCCGGCCGGCTGAGCGCCAGCCACCCAGCGCAGCGGGCCGATTCCAGCCGGGCGACCTCAGCCGAGCGACCTCAGCCGACCCCCGACCCTCGACCGCGTTCGCTGGCCAGGCGCTCGGCCAGGCGCGCTTCGCGCTCGCGAATCGCGGCCAGCTCGGGCGCGACCCGGGCGTCGGATGCGGCCGCCTCGCGCTCCTCGTTCCGGAGCAGGCCGCGCAGGATCAGCATGATCGCGGTCATGAACACGACGTCGCCGGCGATCCACATGATCCCGCCCGCGATCTGCTGGTCGTCGATGACGCTCGGGCCCCACGTCCGGGCAAGATTCACGTAGTACGGATAGAGGGGCACGGTTGCGCTGTAGATCGTGAGGCCCAGGAACGTGTTCTGGGGCATCTGCAGGAACGTGTAGACGAGCCGGTTGGGATGGCGCATCCGCCACGGGCTTGGATCGGCGGCCACCGCCGGCCACCAGAACAGGAGGGCCGTCACGAGGAAGCCGGCATGCTCGGCCTGATGGATCAGCGGGCTCTCGAGCGACAGCTCGTACAGCGCCGAGAAGTGGGAGATCCACATGTAGCCGGCGAACAGGATCCAGGTCACCACCGGGAACGAGATCGCCTTCATGATCCGCGAGTGGAGGACCGGCAGGATCCAGCGCCGGCGGGCGTCGGGCTGGGCGAACCGCAGGAGCAGGGTGATCGGCGCGCCGAGGGCCAGCAGCGGGGCCGCCACCATCGTCAGCAGGACGTGCTGGACCATGTGGTCGCTGAACAGCGTCGTGTCGTAGGCCTCGATCGGCGACTGCAGGGCGAGCTCGATCACGATCAGGCCGGCCAGCCAGGCCGCGATTCGGCGGTGCGCTACCCGGGTGTGGGGATGGGCGGCGTCGACCGAGCGGACCGCCCACAGGTAGCCGGTGGCGGCCAGCACGAGCGGCAGCACGACCGTGGGATCGAATGACCAGAGCAGGAGGACCGACGGGAAGACCGGCGGCGGCGGCGGCGGGCCACCGTGGGCCGTGACCACGCCGGCGAGAGCCAGCCACGCCAGGCCGATCGAACCCACGCCGAGCAGGCGGACCAGCGGGACGAGGCGCCCGGCGTTGGTCGTCCGACTTGGCGCGGCCTGGCGGCGGGTGCGCTGGGTCATGGCCCCGAATTCTGCACTGGATCCGGGGCACACGTCCGAGCTCGCGTCGGGCCCCGCGCCATGCAGGCGCGTGTACTCAGTGCCAAGCCCGAGCCGAGCCCGAGCCCACGCTCACGCCTCAGCGCGGACAGATACGCACGGCGGCGCTCCCGCGGGTATCATGGCCTCGACTTTTTTCGGGCGGTGCGAGCCACACTGGTGACACGCGCCCCGCGACTCCACGAGTGCCTCCGAACGCGATACCAGGTCGAGGACCCCACCCTGATGTCGAAGCCCAGGCCCCGGCTGCCACGGCGCGCGAGGAACCTCGCTGCCCTCGTGGCCGTGGCCGTGCTGCTGGCCGGTTGTGCCGGCCTCGAGCCCCCCGCGGCAGTCACTGCCCAGGGCCAGGACACACGCAACCTGTATGACCTCGTGTTCATCGTCGGGGTCGCCATCTTCGTCCTCGTCGAGGGCCTGATCATCTTTGCCGTCCTCCGCTATCGGCGCAAGCCAACGGACACGGAGCTGCCCCCACAGATCCATGGCAACAGCGTCCTGGAAGTCATCTGGACCGTCATTCCGACCGCGCTCGTGGTGGTCCTGTTCGTCCTCTCGTGGCAGACCCTCAACAAGGTCAACGCCGTCTCGCCATCGCCGGCACTGACGGTGCGGGCCGTGGCAGCCCAGTTCCAATGGTCGTTCGAGTACCTGGCGGCGGACGGCCAGACCGTCCAGTACGAGCAGCTCGCGCCCGAGCTCGACCTGCCGGTGGGCGTGGACGTCCACGTCATCCTGCGGTCCAAGGACGTGATCCACGCCTTCTACGTCCCGAAGTTCCTGTTCAAGCGCGACGTGGTTCCAGGGCGCGAGAACAACTTCGACTTCACGATCGATGCCGCCGATGCCAACCAGACCTTCCGGGGCCAGTGCGCCGAGTTCTGCGGAACGTTCCACAGCACGATGCTGTTCTCGGTCAAGGCCCTGACCCCGACCGACTTCAACGCCTGGCTCCAGGGGCAGATCAAGGCAGCCGCGGCAACCCCTGCGCCGGCTCCCTCGGCCAGCGGCGGCGTGGCGGCGACGACCGTCGAGCTGAGCGCCCACAACATCGCCTTCGACCAAACGGCCCTCCAGGCGCCGGCGGGCCAGCCGTTCGTGATCAAGTTCACGAACAATGACCCCGGCGTCACCCACAACGTTGCGATCACGGACAGCAGCGGCCAGCAGGTCTTCAAGGGCGAGATCTTCGCGGGACCCGACAGCCGCCAGTACCCCATCCCGGCCCTGGCCGCCGGCACCTACTCCTTTGCCTGTTCCGTCCACCCGCAAATGACCGGCACGTTGACGGTCAAGTAAGGAGCATCGATGGCGACCACCACGCTGCGGACGTCAACGGGCTACCGGAGCGGCCTGTACGAGTGGCTGACAACCACCGACCACAAGAAGATCGGGATCCTGTACCTCGCCAACTCGATCCTGATGTTCCTGCTCGGGGGCATATTTGCCCTGGTCGTCCGGCTCGAGCTGGCCCAGCCCGGCCTGCAGTTCCTGAGTGACTCCGCCTACAACCAGGCGTTCACGATCCACGCCTCGCTGATGCTCTTCCTGTTTGTCATCCCCGTCCTGGCCGGGTTCGGGAACTACATCGTGCCGCTGATGATCGGCGCGCCGGACATGGCCTTTCCCCGGATCAATGCCTTCTCGTTCTGGCTGCTGCCCCTCGCCGCAATCGTGATGCTGTCCGGCTTCGCGACCGGTGGCGGCGCCGCCGCGGCCGGTTGGACCGAGTACAGCCCGCTGGCCCAGGCCAAATACGAGGGCATCGGCACCGACCTGTGGATCGTCGCCCTCCTCCTGATCGGGACCAGCTCGATCCTTGGCGCGATCAACTTCATCGTCACGATCTTCAAGATGCGGGCGCCCGGGATGACCCTGCTGCGGATGCCGGTCATGGTCTGGACGGTCCTCGTCACGAGCATCCTCGTGCTGATGGCCACGCCGGTCCTGACCAGCGCCCTGATCATGCTGTTCATCGACCGGAACCTCGGCGGTCACTTCTTCGACCCGGCCACCGGCGGCAATGCGATCCTGTGGCAGAACACGTTCTGGTTCTACTCGCACCCGGCGGTCTACATCATGGTCCTGCCGGCGATGGGGATCATCAGCGAGGTCCTGCCGGTCTTCAGCCGGAAGCCGCTCTTCGGCTACAAGGCGTTCATCTTCGCCACGGCCGCCATCGGCGCCCTGGGCTTCTCGGTGTGGGCCCACCACATGTTCACGACCGGGGCGGTCTACCTGCCCTTCTTCAGCTTCATGACCTTCCTGATCGCCATCCCCACCGGGGTCAAGATGTTCAACTGGATTGCCACGATGTTCCGCGGCCAGCTGACCTTCTCCACCCCACTTCTGTATGCGATCGGATTCCTGACGATGTTCCTGATCGGCGGGATCAACGGCGCGTTCAGTGCTGCGGTGCCGGTCGACTTCGCGATCCACGACACGTACTGGGTGGTGGCCCACATCCACTACGTCCTGTTCGGTGGCTCGGTCTTTGCGGTCTTTGCCGGGTTGTACTACTGGTGGCCCAAGATGTTCGGACGCCGGCTCAACGAGACGCTGGGCAAGATCCAGTTCGTGTTCATGTTCATCGGCTTCAACCTGACCTTCTTCCCGATGCACATCCTGGGCCTCAGCGGGATGCCCCGGCGAATCGCCGACTACGACCCGAACGCCGGCTGGAACGACCTCAACCTGCTGGCCACGATCGGCGGCTTCACGATCGCAGCCAGCCTCCTGCCGTTCCTGTGGAACGTGTTCATCACCTTCCGCAGCGGTGAGCCGGCCGGGGACGACCCGTGGGAGGGCAACACCCTCGAGTGGGCCACCTCATCGCCACCGCCGCCCTACAACTTCGACCACCTTCCCGAGATTCGCTCGGAGCGGCCGGTATTCGACGCTCGCCATCGAGCCACCCACGCGTGAGCGCCAATCCCATGGCCCTCCAGGTCAGCGATCACGAGGACGCCGCCGGCCACGGCGCCGAGCAAGGGATCAGCAACGTCATCCTGGGGATGATCCTGTTCATCTGCTCCGAGGTGATGTTCTTCGCCGGCCTGTTCGCCGCCTACTTCAACGTGCGGGCGAACTCACCCATCTGGCCGCCCGCGGGCAACGAACACTTCCACGTCGCGAACGAGATCGCCCTGCCCCTGGTCATCACCACGCTGCTGATCATCAGCTCGTTCACCTGCCAGCTGGGCGTGTGGTCGATCCGCAGGGGTGACCGCCAGGGCCTGATCCGGAACATCAGCGTGACCGTGATCCTGGGCGTGATCTTCCTGATCGGCCAGGGCTACGACTACACCCAGCTCGGGTTCACCCTGGCCGACGGCACGTTCGGGACGACGTTCTTCACCCTGACCGGCTTCCACGGGGCCCACGTCCTGGGCGGCGTGCTCATGCTCAGCGTCGTGCTCTACCGGGCGACCGCCGGGCAGTTCTCGGCAAAGCACCATGACATGGTCGAGGCGGTGTCGCTCTACTGGCATTTCGTGGACGTCGTCTGGATCGTCCTGTTCTCGCTGCTCTACCTGCTTCCGACTGCGCGCTGACGGAGGGAACACGATGCACCCAATCCCCCGTCCACGCCTGGCCATCCTCACCGGCGTCCTGTTCGCCGTGATCGGGTTGGTCTACTACCTCGTCAGCCACGACATCGGGGGCTCCTCGATGCTGGGCCTCCTGGGGATCTCGATGAGCCTGATGGCCTACGTCCTCATGGCCGGTTCCCCGCGCGGCTGATCGCGCCAGCCTGCCCTTTAGCCGAACCTGATGGACCAGATCTGGACCTCCCTCCTTTCGTTCATTGGCCAGTTGGTATCGCCCGACTGGGGCAAGGTGGTCGGGTTGATCCCGCTCGGCCTGCTGGGCCTGGTCGGCCTGTACCTCCTGTGGCTGATGCGCTCGCTGGCTGTGCTCGGGCCGGCAGAACGCGGCGGCCGGCCGGCCGCGCCGGCCCCGCCGGCGGGCATCCACATGCCGGGTCCGTCATTCGCCCCGGTCTTCGGGGCCGCCGGCATGGCCCTGGTCGTATTCGGCCTCGTGTTTCGCGGGCCGATCACGTTCCTGGGCCTGACCGCTCTCGTCCTGGCGCTGGTCTACTGGCTGCGCGAGGGGATGCACGACTACGACCGCGTGGAGAACACCGTCGTGAACCTGCCCGCAGTCATCCACGACGGCCCACCGGCCGGCGTCCACATGCCCGGCCCGTCGTTCCGGCCGATCCTGGCCGGCATGGCCCTGATGGTCGTCGTGTTCGGCCTGGTGTTCGGCCTGCCCCTGTTCGTGGCCGGTATCCTGATGCTGATTGCGACGCTGCTCGGCTGGCTCCGGGATGCCCGGGCCGAATACGGGCTGGTCGAGGAGGCCGACCGAACCGGCCATCCCCGCAGCCTGCCGGCGCCGCACTACCCGACCGGCACGCTGACCTTCTTCGGGGTCGTCGTGATCGTCGCGCTCCTCGTGAACTACCGGATCATTCCGCCGGCCGATAGCAATGCCGGCGTGGCTGGGGCGAGCACCACGCCGGCGGCCAGCGGCGCGCCGGGAGCCAGTGGCGCTCCGCCGCCTGCTGCGAGCGCTCCGACCGCCGACGTGACGATCGTGGCCAGCGGCGTGCAGTACACGACCACCACGGCCACGGCCCCGGCCGGCAAGCCATTCACGATCGCCTTCAACAACCAGGATGCGGGCATCCCCCACAACGTCTCGATCCATGCCGGCTCGGCCAGCGGCGATCAGGTCTTCCTGGGCAAGATCGTGACCGGGCCAACCATCGAAATCTATGACGTGCCCGCCCTGGCCGCCGGCACGTACACCTACGTCTGCTCGGTTCATGCCAACATGACCGGGACACTGACCGTCAAGTAGCTGGTCAGGCCATGCACCGTCCGGCCATGACGTCGTTGGGGCACGTTCGCGCGGTCCTGATCCTCGCCCTGATCGTTGCGCTCGTGCTCGCCGGCTGCGCTACGGCCGGCGGCTCCGGGTCGACGGCCCCGAGCCACGCCGAACCGGGCTTCGCCGCCCCGCCGATCCTCGGGACGACGCTCGATGGGCAGCCATTCGACCTCGCCGCTTACCGGGGCAAGCCGATCCTGGTGAACTTCTGGGCATCGTGGTGTGTGCCCTGCCAGGCCGAGTTCCCGCTGTTCGAGGCGGCCCTGTCGGCCCATGCGGCGGCCGGTCTGACGATCGTCGGGGTGATCTACCAGGACAGCCCGGATGCCGCCAGGACATTTGCCGCAGGCCACGGAGGATCCTGGCCGAACGTGGCCGACCCGGCCGGGACGATTGCGGCGGCATACACGGTGGTGGCGCCCCCGCAGAGCTACTTCATCGATCGGACCGGGGTCCTCCGATCGCGCCAGATCGGCCAGGTGACCGGCCCGGACCTCGATCGACAGCTCGCCGCGATCCTGCCGTGACGGCCGCCGCGGGCGGCGCCGACGCTCGCGTCGCCCTCTCCGTCAGCGGCCTGCGCAAGCGCTACGCCGGCCGGGCCGTCGTCGACGGTCTGTCGTTCAGCGTTCCGTCCGGCATCGTCTTCGCGATCCTCGGGCCGAACGGGGCCGGCAAGACCACGACGGTCGAGATCCTGGAGGGCTACCGCCGGCGGGACGAGGGCGAGGTTCGGGTCCTGGGCCTTGACCCCGCCCGGGCCGGGGCAGAGCTGCGTGGCCGGGTGGGCCTGATGCTCCAGGGTGGCGGGATCTATCCGCAGGCCCGGCCGCGCGAGATCCTGCGCCTCTATGCCCGCTTCTATCGTGATCCCCAGGATCCCGACGCGCTGCTCGAGGCGGTGGGCCTGGAGGACGTGGCGGCCACCCGCTACAAGGTCCTGTCGGGCGGTCAGAAGCAACGGCTCGGACTGGCCCTGGCGCTCCTCGGCCGGCCCGAGCTGGCGATCCTCGACGAGCCCACGGCGGGCATGGACCCGGCGGCAAAGGCGGCGACCCGCGAGCTGATCTCTGGATTGCGGGACGCTGGCACGACGGTCCTCCTGACGACCCATGAGCTGGCCGACGTCGAGCGGATGGCCGACCGGATCGCGATCATGGACCGGGGCCGGATCGTGGCTGATGGCAGTGCGGCCGAGCTGGCCGCGGGGGCGGCACCACGGCTGCGCTTCCGCCTCGATCGGGCGCTCGATCCCGGCGATCGATCCGGGCTGGCGGCCGATCTCGGCGGCGGGTCGCTGCGCGACGATGGGGCCCCCGGCGGCTACCTCGTCGACGACCTCGACTCGAGCCCGGCGCTGCTGGCAACGCTCGCCGGCTGGTGCGCCGCGCGAGGCCTGTTGATTGCCGAGCTACGCACGACCGGGGCCACGCTCGAGGAGCGCTACCTGGCCCTCACCGGGAATCGGGCGCTCGATGACTGAACCGCAGGGCACGCTGCCCGCGAGCAGCGCGGCGATGGCCACGGACCCTGGCATGCCTCGGCCGGGCAACGCAGCGCCGGCCCTGGGCTCAACCCTGGCCCAGCTCGGGATGGAGCTGCGGCTGACGGCCCGACGGGGCGAAAACCTGTTCGTGATCGTCGTCCTGCCGCTCATCCTGCTCGTCTTCTTCTCGCTCGTACCGGCCCTCACCCCGAACACCGCTCGCCCGATCGACTTCCTGCTGCCGGGCATCCTCGCCCTCGCCGTGATCTCGACCAGCCTGGTCAACCTGTCGATCGCCACGGCCTTCGAGCGCTCATACGGCGTCCTCAAGCGGCTGGGCGGCTCGCCCCTGCCCCGGGCCGGGTTGATCGCCGCCAAGATCGGCGCGGTGCTCGTGGTGGAGATCCTCCAGGTGGCGCTGCTGGTGACCGTGGCGGTCGGGCTGTTCGGCTGGAGGCCGGGGGTTGAATGGTCGCCCGTGGTCGCAGGGGCAGCGTTCGTCCTGGGAACGCTGGCCTTCGCCGGGCTGGGCCTGCTGATGGCCGGGACCCTGCGCGCCGAAGGGACCCTGGCGGCCGCCAACGCGTTGTTCCTCATCCTGCTGCTGCTCGGCGGGGTCGTCCTGCCGGTCGACCACCTGCCAGGCTTCCTGGCCGACCTGGCCCGGGTCCTGCCGGCCAGTGCCCTGTCCGACGCCTACCGTATCGGGCTTGGCTCGGCGACGGGCGACGCCTTGCCCTCGCTCCTCGTGCTGGCGGCGTGGGGCGTCGTGAGCTCCCTCTTCACGACCCGTCTCTTCCGCTGGGAGTAGCACGCTCGCGGCCGCATGGCGACGCGCCGGGGGGCCGCAGGTCCCGGGCGCATCGCCCGGGCAAAAGGGAACCCCGGGTGGTCGGGACCCGGGGTTCAGGGATATGCGCTGGTTGCGGGGGCCAGATTCGAACTGGCGACCTTCGGGTTATGAGCCCGACGAGCTGCCGCTGCTCCACCCCGCGACCCTTAATATAGCACAACGCCCAACGACGAGCGCTCCTGACGCTCCCCGGCAGCGGCGTCCAGACGCGCGCTTCTTCAGACCCGCGCCAATCGTGCCGCGGCGCGCCGGCGGGCAAGGTCCAGGATCACCCGGGCCCCGAGGAGCAGGCTGAGCCCGAGGGCGACGAAGCCGGTCAGGCTCGAGAACCAGAAGGGCAGGCGCAGGTCGAACCCGGCCAACCAGCCGGCGATCACCGAGGAGAGGATGAAGCCGACCGTGCCCGCCGCGCCGAACAGGCCCTGGGCGGTGGCCGAACGACCGACCGGGCTGGCCGCCGAGACGATCGCGTAGAGCGCCGGATAGGCGATCGCGATGCCCGCCGATTCGAACAGGATGATCGGGATCGCCAGCCGGACATCGGGCATGACCGTGTACAGGACGGCCGCGATCGATGGCGCCAGCGAGCCGAGGATGATGAACAGCAGGCTGCCCCGTCGGTCGACGAACCGGCCGGCCCACGGCGACAGGAGGATCATCGGCACAGCGAACATCGCGAAGGTCGCCCCGACCAGGTCGAGGCCTGCCCCTCGCGAGGTGAGGAAGAGGCTCCAGGTCACTTCGTAGGTGCCGGTCGCAAAGTTGCTGCCCAGGTTGACCACGATCGCCGCGAGCAGCAATCGGCTGGCGAGGCGGGTCGGCCGGCCGCCGTCGTCGAGCGCGACCTCTTCGGCGCCGGGCCGCCCGGCAGCCGTCGCGGCCATCTCGCCGACGCCCTCCGAAGGGACGGTCGTGCCGGCCCGGTTACGGGGTCGCTCGTGAACCAGGCCGAGCACGGCCAGGCCGGCCAGGGCCGTCGCGACGCCGCAGAAGACGAAGACGAAGCCGTCCGAGTTCGTCGCGTAGGCGCCCAGTCCGCCGATCGCCGGCCCGAACAGGAGGCCGCCCATCTGCGCGGCGCTGTACAGGCCGAAGGCCTCGCCCTGGCGGTCGGCCGGGGTGGCGTCGACGAGGAAGCCGCGGGCAGCCGGATCGTAGACGGCTGTCGCCGCGCCCGTCAGCGCCCGGATCACCAGGAACGGGACGACGCCGAAGCTGGCCAGGTTGAGGGGCATCAGGGCGGCAGCCAGGGCCAGGGCGATCACCATCAGCGGCTTGCGCCCGGTTCGATCGGCGATCCAGCCGAAGATTGGCTCGAAGACGAGGCGGGCAGCCGGCCAGGCCGCCACGACGAGGCCCAGGTTGCCGAGGCTGACACCGTGGTGGGTCGTGTACAGGGGCAGGACCGGCAGGAGCGCCCCGAAGCCCACCCACAGGATGAACTCGGCGAGCAGCAGCGGCAGGATCGGACCCCAGCGGACCAACCAGGCGCTGGTCTTCGGTTGGGCGGCTGACGTCATCGGAACGGGCTCGTGCGGTGCGGAGGATCATCGTAGGTGCTCGGCTGCGGCGACTAGCTCGCGTTCCGGCCGGTGCGTCCGCCGGCCCTGGCCCTATCCTGAGAATGTGCTGCTCAGCCCGGGATTCCTGTTCGTCGCCATACTCGTCGCGCTGATCGCGCTCGTACCCGTCCGCCGGCTGCAACAGCTCGGTTGGCCCGTCAGCTGGCTGCGGACGTATTGGATCGGCCTCGTCGTGGGTGGGCTCATCCTGGGCGAGGTTCCCTCGACGGCCAAGCTGCTCGTCCCGGCCCTGCTCGTCGCGGCGATCCTGCCGTACGTCGCCGGGGGCCTCCTTGGCCGGGCGGCGCGCCGCCGCGGACGCTGACGGGCGTGGTGAGCCGTCTGGGATTCGAACCCAGGACCAATCGCTTAAAAGGCGACTGCTCTAACCGCTGAGCTAACGGCCCGTAGGAAGTCGCTCAGTTTCACTTTACGCGACTCCCAGGCAGTCTACGCACGGTCCGACCTATTGGCAGGGCCGCGGCCTGGCTCCGGATCGCTGCGGGGGCCACCACGCCGACAGCGCCCGCTGCCGCCGGTCGGCCCGGGCTTCCCGATGCGTCGGCGCATCACGTCGGAGCCTGCAAGTATCCATTCCCCGACCGTCGCGCTAGACTCGACACTCGGCAGGGAGGCACGGAGGCAGGAGCCCCACCAGCACAGCGACAGAGTACGGTCGCCAATCGCTGTGCTGAGCCAAATGGCGAGACCGACCCTAGCCCGCGGGCGCCACGAT
>JADGQK010000130.1 GCA_017881915.1 Chloroflexota bacterium
GCATAGCGGATCGCGCCGCCGACCACGTTCGCACCGACGACGCGCGCCTGCTCGACCGCGTTGGGGAAGATCGCGTGGACATAGCGCTCGCCGGTCATCAGGTCGGGGGCCTCGACCGCATCGCCTGCCGCCCAGACGCCGGCCACCGACGTCCGGAGCTGCTCGTCGACGGTGATGCCCCAGTCGGTCAGGATGCCTGAACCGTCGAGGAACCCGACATTCGGCTTCACCCCGGTCGCGGCCACGTACAGGTCGGCGGTCAGCAGCGTGCCGTCGGCGAGACGGACGCCCTCGACGGCCTCCGTGCCCTCGAAGGCCTGGGCTTCCACCCCGAGCCGGATCGCCACGCCCCGCGCCCGCATCACCGTCTCGGCGATCGCGGCGGTCTCCTGGTCGAGCATCCGCGGCATCAGCCAGCCGCGCCGGCCGACAATCGTCACCGCCACGCCCAGGTCGGCCAGCAGGAGCGCGATCTCCATGCCGATGAACCCGGCTCCCACGATCAGCGCCGAACGCGCCTCTCCGCGGCGTACCCGGCCGATCAGCGCTTCCGCCGTGGTCAGCGACTTGAAGTCGTGGACGCCGGGCAGGTCCCAGCCGGGGATCGGCGCATGCAGCCGGCTGCCGGAGGCGATGACCAGCGCCTCGTAGTCGATCGCCGCGCCATCCTGCAGGGCGACCCGCCGGGCGCCCGTGTCGATCCCGACGACGGACACCCCGGGCCGATAGTCGAGGTGCAGCCGGTCGGCGACGTCGGGCCCCTTCCAGAACAGGGTTTCGGTCCGGCCGGTGAGGAAGTAGTCGGCCAGGGCCGGCGGCGAGTACGGCGGATGAGGCTCGCTCGAGATGACCACGATCGACGCGTCGCGATCGAACGTGCGAACCGTCTCGGCGACGGTGATGCCGGCCGGGCCGGCGCCGATGATCACGACGTTCATCCCAGCACCTCCACGGGGACCCCGGGCGATCGGACGTCGGCCGACTCCAGGAGCGCATCGCGCAGGCCGCGGACACCGGCCAGGAACGGGTCATCCGGCGGCTCGAAGAGCGCGTCGACGGCCGGCTCGGCAGCGCGCACCAGGTCGTCGTCCGGCAGCCAGGTCACGCTCGCGTAGAGCCTCTCGAGCGGGCCTCCGAGGCCGCCTTCCACGCGCTCGCGATCAGCGCGATCGCGGGTCCGGTTGACGACCAGGTGGACGTTCGGGATCCCGAGCTGGGTCGCCAGCTCCGTGGCCGCGAGCGCGACCCGGACGCCACTGTAGGTGGGATCGGTCACGACGACCGCGTGGCCGAAGCCCCGGGCGATGGCCCGCCCGAAGTGCTCGACCCCGGCCTGCGTGTCCATCACGATCGCCTCGCCCTGGCGCAGGCCGATCGCCCGGATCGTCTCGGCCAGGAGCGTATTTTCGGGACACAGGCAGCCTGCGCCGGCGGCGGCGAGCGTGCCCATCGCCAGGAGCCGGACGCCGTCGGGAGCTCGCCGCCCGAAGCGGTCGACGACGTCGTCGACATCGGGGTTGAGCCGGAACATCAGGCCCCAGCCCTCGCCCGGACGGGCGCCGGTCTTCTCGTTGACGTAGTCCGCGTCGTGGCTCAGGGGCACGAGCTGCTCGGCCTCGGCCCGGGGGATGCCCAGCGCCGCCGCCAGGTTCAACTGCGCGTCCGCGTCGACGGCCAGGACCCGCCGGCCGTCACGGGCGAGCAGCCGGGCCAGGGTCGCGACCAGGGTCGTCTTGCCGACGCCGCCCTTGCCGGTCACCACCACCCGCAGGCCCGACCGCGCAGCGTCGGTCGGGCCGGCCGGGGCCGACATCTCAGGCACCCACGGCGATGGCCGGGGCGGTGATGGTCGCCGGGTCGATGAACGGCAGGCCCAGGCCGCGGCGCTTCTCCTCGATGTGCCGGCGGATGATCACGGCCGCCTTCTCGGGATCGGGTTCGACCGCGAACTTCGCGCCCACGACGCCCTCCAGCCCGTTGGCCAGCAGGTTCACGACGTTGGCGCTGCCGAAGATCGGCGGCTGGACGCCGAGAACGGTCGTGATGCCCGAGGCGACGACGTAGGCGCCGATCGCAATCGCCTTCTCCGAGTACCACTCGGGTGCCGCGCCCGCCAACGGCAGGGCGCTGATATCCACGCCGAGGTGCTTCGCCAGCGCCGCCGCGAGGACGAGGACGCGCGTGTTGTCGACGCACGAGCCCATGTGCAGGACGGGCGGGATCCCGAGCGATCGGCAGACCGCGCTGAGGCCCGGGCCGGCGCCGTCGGCCGCATCCGGGACCATCTGGCCGGCCTTGCCGTTGGCCACGGCCGCACAGCCGGTCACGAGGACCAGGATGTCGTTCTCGATCAGTCGCCGGGTCAGCATGACATGGGCGTAGTCCTGGGTGATCTTGGGGTTGTTGCAGCCGACGACGGCCACTGCGCCACGAATGGAGCCGGCCGCGATCGCGTCCACCAGCGGACCCGGGGTACCGCCCAGCGCGCCGACGATCGCCTCGACCGAGAATCCGGACATCATCGGGACGGATTCGGTCGGGATCCGGACCCGATCCGGGTTCCGGTCAGAGAAGGCCTCGACCCCCATCCGGACGATCGCCTTGCCAATCTCGAGTCCGTGTTGCGGGTCGAACGGGACATGGGTCGCGCCGGGGAACTTGGCCTTGTCGGACGTTGAGATGACCTTCGTGTGGAAGCATTTCGCGACGTCCGTGACCGACGGCATGATGCACTGGTAGTCGACGACCATCGCCTCGAGGGCGCCGGTCATGATCACCAGCTCCTGCATCAGGTGATTGCCGGCAATTGGCACGCCCCGGCGCATGAGCAGCTCGTTGCCCGTGCAGCACAGCCCCACGAGGTTGATCCCGGCCGCGCCCTTTTCGTGGGCGAGCGCCACCAGCTCGGGGTCGGCGGCCGCCTGCACGATCACGTCCGAGAGCAGCGGGTTGTGGCCGTGCAGGGCGATGTTGACCTGGTCCACCTTGAGCGTGCCCAGGTTCACCTGCGACATCCGCGGGGTCGGCGTACCGAACATGACGTCCGACAGCTCGGTGGCAATCATCGAGCCGCCCCAGCCGTCGGCCAGGCTGGTCCGCAGGCCGTGGAGCAGGATGTTGGCATAGTCGCTGTCGACGCCCATGTGGGTCCGGTGGAGCATCTCGACGTTCTCGCGGTCGATCCCGCGCGGCGTCAGGCCCAGGCGCTGCCACAGCGCGCGGCGCTGATCGGGCGCGCGCTCAACGAAGCCGAGCTCCTCCTTGCGGCTCCCGAAATCGGTGTACATCGCATCGGCCAGGTCAGAGGCGATCTCGGCGGCAGGCCGGTCGCCGGTCGTGACGTTCCACTCCTCGGCGAGCCGGCGAAGCTTGGCCTCGTCGGTGATCTGGTAGCCGCTCGTGTCGCCCTTCGCCATCGCGGCGAAGACCTCCAGGATGTCGCGCCCATGGTCCGAATGGGCGGATGAGCCGGCCGCGATCGCCCGGCCCAGGTTGCGGGCCACGATCAGGTCGGCGCCGGCGCCACAGACGCCCTTCTGTGGTCCCTCGCCGAACGGGTCGATCCGGCAGGGGCCCATCGAGCAGATCCGGCAGGAGACGCCCAACGCGCAGTAGCCGCACTGGGGTTCCTGGGCGGCGAGCCGGTCCCAGACGGTCGAGATCCCCTGATCGCGGGCCACCTCGAGCATCTGCTGGGCGTCATCCGGCATGGTCATCTGTGCGAAGTCAGCGCCTCGCTGGCCGTTGTGCTCGATGGCGCTCATCGCGTACCTCCTGCCCTGGCCGTGGCGGCTCCGAGGTCGCGCCACGCGACGATCGAATCAGGCATCGGTCGTGCCGAGTCGGCCGCCGTCGTCGCGGCGAAAACCGCCGCTGTCTCGCGCTGCCGCCCCGCGGCAACGATCTCGTTCAGGTCACCAAAGACGAGCGCGTCGACCTTGCACGACTCGACGCAGGCAGGGATGCGACCCGCCCGCAGCCGCTCGATGCAGCTGTCGCACTTGACCGCTACCGTCCGGCCGGCCGCGCCGTTGGCGAGCGCATAGAAGGTGATCACGTCGAACGGGCAGACCATCGCGCACATCGCGCAGGCGATGCACTTGGCCCCGTCGATCAGCACGACGTTGTGCTCGGCGTCGCGTCGGATTGCCCCGGTTGGGCATACCTGTTGGCATGGCGCCGGGTCGCAGTGGCGACACTTGTTGGGGAAGGCCGTGCTCGGCCGAGGGCCGGCCGCAACGTGGATCCGTTTGCGCGGCGGCGGCAGCTCGAACGGCGCGAGGGCAACCTGTTGGGTCGTCGAATGCTCCGTTGCGCAGGCGAATTCGCACTGGAGGCAGCCGATACACCGCTCAGGGTTGACGAAGACGGTGGGCATCTACTCACCTCACGTGAGTGGGCCGCCCGGCCGTCGACGCCCCCGCCACGGGGGAAGATAGCGGCCACGCACGCCCGATTCTGCCGGTTATCCTGATCGGAATCATGGGTCTACCGGTCGCCCCGGGGCAGTGCCGTTGGACCCTCGAGCCGCGGGCCGTTCGTCCCCCAGCGCCGCCGGGCGGGGGCCGCCGGGCGGGGGCCTTGGGGCGGGCGAGCCGTGGGGCGGGCGAGCCGTGGGGCGGGCGAGCCGCGGGGCGGGCG
>JADGQK010000019.1 GCA_017881915.1 Chloroflexota bacterium
GCTGCCCTGCCGCGGGCCGCTGCCCTTGTTCGCCCTTCGTGATCGTCATGGGTGGGTCTCCGTGATCCTGCCCTGGCTGGTGTGCTGCGCTCAGGTTGACTGATGTCTGCTGCGGTCTGGTCCGGATCGTACTCGCCCCGGTGGCGCGCTCTCGGCCATGAAAAAACCCCCGCCTCCCGGCGAGGGTCCCGTTGGTTCTCGGTGGTGCCTGGGCTACCTCCGCGATCCTCCGTTCTCCTGCCGGGAGCCGGTAATCAGGCCAAGAAGGCCGTCCAGCCCAAGGAGGAGGGTGCGAAGCAGGGGCAGCAATACGACGTCGACGAAGCCGGTCTCGGGCATGGGCACGTTGACCCGCCGGCCATCGCTGGTGACAACGATCGCGACGTGACGACGATTCTGCCGGTTGACCAAGCCCACGTTCGACTCCGCGGCGTGCGCGCGAGGGCGTTTGCCGTCCTCGGTTCGGGCGAGTGTACGAGGCGTCCGTCGATTGCGCAACCCATCTCCATGGACCGAAGGTACCGCCGCCCCGCGCCGATCTCCGGGCGGCGGGTGCAGCGACTCCCCGGCCCCCGGCGCGGAGCCTGTGCTAGCCTCCTGCCGTGCCTCCATCAGCGACCACTCCAGCGCGCACGCTCGTCGACAAGATCTGGGCCAGCCACGTCGTCCACGAGGAGCCGGGGTCGCCCAGCATCCTGGCCATCGACCTCCATCTCGTCCACGAGGTCACCAGCCCGCAGGCCTTCACCGGCCTCCGCCAGCGCGGACTGAAGGTCCACCGGCCGGGGCAGACCGTGGCCACGGCCGACCACTCCATCCCGACCCATGACCGGTCGCTCCCGATCTCGGACCTGATCGCGGCCGCCCAGGTCCAGCAGCTGACCGACAACTGCACCGAATTCGGGATCCCGCTCCACGGCCTGGGCTCCCCGAACCAGGGCATCGTCCACATCATCGGGCCGGAGCTCGGCCTGACCCAACCGGGCATGACCATCGTCTGCGGTGATTCGCATACCGCAACCCACGGCGCGTTCGGCGCCCTTGCCTTCGGGATCGGCACGAGCGAGGTGGAGATGGTCCTCGCCAGCCAGTGCCTCCTCCAGCACCGGCCGCGAACCTATGAAGTGCGCGTGGACGGCCAGCTCTCGGCGGGCGTGAGTGCCAAGGACATCATCCTCGCCCTGATCGCCCGGATCGGGGTGGGCGGTGGTACCGGCCACGTCTTCGAATACACCGGGGCGGCGATCCGCGGGCTGACGATGGAACAGCGGATGACGATCTGCAACATGAGCATCGAGGGCGGCGCGCGAGCCGGCCTGATCGCCCCCGACGATACGACCTTCGAGTACGTCGCCGGCCGCCCGCACGCTCCGCACGGCCGGGCCTGGGACGCGGCGCTCGAGGGCTGGCGCGATCTGCCCAGCGACCCGGCGGCCCGCTACGACCGGACGATCACGATCGATGCCTCGGCCCTCGAGCCGATGGTCACCTACGGCACGAACCCGGGCATGGGCCTGCCGATCAGCGCCAGGGTTCCGGCCCCCGAGGACCTGCCCGATCCCGCCGCCCGGCGCGCCCTGGAGCACGCCCTCGAATACATGGACCTGCGACCGGGCCAGGCGCTGCTCGGCCAGAAGGTCGACGTCGTGTTCATCGGCTCGTGCACCAACGGCCGGATCAGCGACCTGCGCCTCGCCGCTTCGGTCCTCAAGGGTCAGCGGATCGCCGCCGGAGTCCGGGTGATGGTGGTGCCGGGCTCGCAGGAGGTGAAGAAGGAGGCCGAGAACGAGGGACTGGCCGACGTCTTCAGGGCCGCCGGCGCCGAATGGCGCGAAGCGGGCTGCTCGATGTGCATCGCCATGAACGGCGACCAGTTGACGCCCGGCCAGTACGCGATCAGCACCTCCAACCGCAACTTCGAGGGCCGCCAGGGCAAGGGCGGGCGAACCTTCCTGGCCTCGCCCCTGACCGCCGCCGCGTCGGCGCTGGCCGGCATGATCGCCGACCCCCGGGCATTGCCCGGGATCGAGGCGACGGTCGGCCTCGGCGGCCGCTGACCCACGATGGCCGTCGTCTTCAGCACGTTCAGCAGCGCGGTCATTCCGCTGCCTGCCGAGAACGTCGACACCGACCAGATCGTACCGGCCCGCTTCCTGAAGATGACCGACAAGGTCGGCCTGGCCGATGCCCTCTTCCGCGACTGGCGCTTCGACGCAGATGGCGGCCAGCATGAACCGCTCTTCGTGATGGACCGCCTGGCGATGGCCGGCCGGCGGATCATCCTGGCCGGCGACAACTTCGGCACCGGCTCGTCGCGCGAGCACGCCGCCTGGGCCCTTGCCGCCTGGGGGATCCGGGTGATCCTGTCGACGAGCTTCGCCGACATCTTCCGGAGCAATGCCCTGAAGAACGGGCTGCTGCCGATCGTCGTCGAGGCCGAGCGCCACCGCCAGCTGTTCGAGCTGGTGGCCGCCGAGCCGTCGGTCGAGCTGACCGTGGACCTCGAGGCCCAGCTGATCCACCTGCCCGGCGACGAGGATCTGCCGTTCGAGGTCGATCCGTTCGCCAGGTCGATGCTGCTGGCCGGCACCGATGAGATCGGCTGGCTGCTCCAGCGGATGACCGCGATCGAGACGTATCAGGCGGCCCACCCCGCCCGGATTGACACGCGGGTCGGTGCCGACTGAGACCGATCTGGCGGGCGCCGCGATACTGACCCGGTGAACCTCGTCGACGTCATCATCATCGCGGTCCTGGCCTTCGCCCTGATCACCGGGGTCGCCTCGGGTGCGTTTCCCCAGCTGGGTGGGCTGGCCGGCGCGATCGGCGGCGGAGCCCTGGCCATCCTCGTCCTGCTGCCGTTCGCCCAGGGCTGGCTCGAAACGCTCGACCCGCCGGTCCGGGCGGTCGTTGTCCTCGTCGGCATTGTCGGCATCGTCGGCCTGGGCGAGGCGATCGGCTCCGGGCTTGGATCAAGGATCCGGTCCCGGCTGATCGGCCACAGCATCCTGGGCAACCTGGACCGGGCCGCCGGCGGCCTGCTCGGGCTGGCCCAGGGGATCCTCGTGGTCTGGCTGGTCGGCGGCGTGCTCGCGGCCGGACCGGTCCCCCAGGTCGCGGCGGCGGTCCAGCGCTCCGCGATCGTGCGCGGCCTGGCCGGCGTCCTGCCGCCGCCGACCCAGATCGTCGGGGAGCTGGGCAAGTGGCTGGACGCCTCGGGCCTGCCCGACGTCTTCGTCGGGTTCGAACCCTTCCCGGCCCCCAAGGTCGACCCTCCAACCGACGCACTGGCCCGGGCGATCGCGGCGAAGGCGATCGCGTCGACCCTGATCATCCGGGCTGATGCCTGCGGCTACGTCCTGAGCGGCACCGGCTTCGTCGTCCGGCCGGGCTACATCGTGACCAACGCCCACGTCGTCGCCGGATCGCACTCGATCTCGATCGGCCGGGACGGCGGCACCAAGACCCGGGCCACGGCGGTCCTGTTCGACCCCGAGCTCGACGTGGCCCTGCTCTACGCGCCCGGGCTGGGCGCGCCGCCACTGACGTTGTCCAATGGGATCCCCCAGCACGGGACCCTCGCCGCTGCCCTCGGCCATCCGGGTGGCGGCAGCCTGGCAACGATCCCGGCGGCCGTCACAAGCAGCTACAAGGCCCAGGGCCGCGACATCTACGGCACGACCCTGGTGACCCGCGAGATCATCGAGCTGCGAGCCGCGATCATCCAGGGCGACAGTGGCGGTCCTGTCGTCCTCCAGGATGGGACCGTGGGCGGCGTCGTCTTCGCCCAGGCCCAGACCGACTCGGACGTGGGCTATGCCCTTTCACCGGTCGACGTTGCCGCCCGGATCCAGCCCGGCCTGGGCCAGACGGCCACGGTCGACACCGGACCCTGCACCCGCTGATCCCCAGCGCGAGTGGCCTGCCCCGAACTGCGCGCCACCGCCGGGCGTGCCGCGCTCCTACACTTTGGCCTCGACACGACGGAAACCCGACTCCCCGAGGACACCCCGCAATGACCGCCCATCCGTACGACCGCCCGACCGATCCAGCCAAGCGCCATTCACGGGGTCTGACCGACGGACCGGATCGGGCCGCCGCGCGAGCGATGCTCAAGGCAATCGGTTTCACCGACGAGGACCTGGCCAAGCCGCTCATCGGGGTGGCCACGACCTGGATCGAGACGATGCCCTGCAACTACAACCAGCGCCGGCTGGCGGAGTTCGTCAAGGAGGGCGTCCGGGCCGCTGGCGGGACGCCGATGGAGTTCAACACCATCGCCGTGAGCGATGGCGTGGCGATGGGGTCCGAGGGGATGAAGGCCAGCCTGGTCAGCCGCGAGGTGATCGCCGACTCGATCGAGCTCGTCGTCCGCGGTCACCTCCTCGACGGCCTCGTCTGCCTCGTCGGCTGCGACAAGACGATCCCGGCGGCCGCAATGGCCCTCGGCCGGCTGGACGTGCCCGGGGTGATCCTCTACAACGGCACGATCTATCCGGGGACGTACAAGGGCCAGCGGAATGCGACCGTGGTCACCGTGTTCGAGGCGATCGGCGCCTACCGGGCCGGCAAGATCAGCCTCGATGAGCTGTACGAGGTGGAGAACGCGGCCTGTCCCGGCGCGGGCGCCTGTGGTGGGCAGTTCACGGCGAACACGATGAGCACGGTCCTCGAATTCCTCGGCCTCTCGCCGGCGGGCCTCAACGGGATCCCGGCCGAGGATCCCGCCAAGGACGCCGCCGCCCGGACGACCGGCGAGCTGGTCATGGATCTCGTCCGGCGCGACGTGCGACCGTCGTCGATCGTCAGCCGAGCCGCCCTGGAGAATGGCTTTGCCTCGGTCGCTGCCACCGGCGGCTCGACGAACGGCGTGCTCCACCTCCTTGCGATCGCCCACGAGTTCGGGATCCCGCTCGACATCGACGAGCTCGGCGCGATTGCCGACCGGACGCCCGTGGTCGCCGACATGCAGCCGGGCGGCCGGTTCACGGCCTCGGACATGTACGACGCCGGGGGCGTGGCCCTGGTCATGCGCGAGCTGCTCAAGCGCGACCTGCTCCACGGCGATGCGCCGACGGTCGACGGCCGCACGATCGCCCAGGTCGCGGCCGCTGCCCAGGCAACCGCCGGTCAGATGGTCGTGCTCCCGATTGAGCAGCCCCTGAAGCCCACCGGCGGGCTGGCGATCCTCCACGGCAGCCTCGCGCCGGACGGCTGCGTGGTCAAGCTGGCCGGCCACGAGCGTCGCCTCCATCGCGGACCGGCCCGCGTCTTCGACTCCGAGACGGCCTGCTTTGATGCCGTTCGGCGGCGGCTGATCGTGCCCGGCGACGTCGTCGTGATTCGTTACGAGGGGCCCGTCGGAGGGCCGGGAATGCAGGAGATGCTGAGCGTGACGGCGGCGCTCGTCGGCGAAGGCCTGGGCGAAACCGTGGCCCTGATCACGGACGGCCGCTTCTCCGGTGGGACCCACGGACTGATGCTGGGCCATGTTGCCCCGGAGGCCGCCCTGGGCGGCCCGATTGCCCTCGTCGCGGAGGGCGACACGATCGTCATCGATGTCGATCGCAAGGCCCTCGACCTCGACGTGGCGCCGGACGAGCTCGAGCGCCGGCGGGCGCTCTGGTCGCCGCCGGCCCCGAACTATCCCGGCGGGGTCATGGCCAAGTACGCCGCGCTCGTCGGCTCGGCCTCGGAGGGGGCCGTCACGACCGGTGCCCGGCTGGCGGCCAGTCTCGCCCGGCGATGAACCCGGGGCGGATCTCGGTCGGCTTCAAGACGTCACCGCAGGGGGTGGGCTGGACCACCCTCGACGAGACCTGGGCGGCGGCCGGTGAAGAGGCCGCCCTGAGCGCCGGCTGGCTGAATGACCACCTGACCGACCCGGGCGTCGAGCGCGGCGGATCGAGCCTGGAGGCACTCACCCTGCTCGCCGCCCTGGCCCATCGGCTGCCCGGCAAGTGGATCGGCCACGGCGTGCTCTCGAATACGTTCCGTCACCCGGCGGTCCTGGGCAAGGCGGTCACCCTCCTCGACCACGTGACCGCCGGCCACTTCATCCTGGGCCTGGGCGCCGGCTGGCACGAGGCGGAGCACGCGGCCTACGGCATCGAGCTGGTACCGATCGGCGAGCGGATCTCGCGCCTGGAGTCGGCCGTGCTGGTGATCCGGGCCCTGAACAGTCCGGCGGCTGCGTCGCCCGGCGGCGTCTCCCTCGACGACCCGTTCTACCCACTTCGGGGTGCCGTGAACCTGCCTGGGCCACTGACGCCGGGCGGTCCGCCGCTATGGCTCGGCGGCCAGGCGCCGCGCGGCCTGCGGATGGCGGCGAAGTACGCGTCGGGTTGGATGCTGCCGGCGATCCCGGAACTGGACCTGGGCTACTTCCAGGCGCGTCGCTCGGCGATCCTGGCCGAACTGGCGACCCTTGGCCGCGACCCGGCCGGCTTTGCCTTTGCCGCCCAGGTGCCGACCGGTGTTGATGCCGCCGGCCTGGCCCGGGCCCGGGAACGGGCCAGCGCCTACGTGTCCGCCGGGGCGAGCCACATCGTCCTTGGCCTGACCGCCAGTCTCGGACCGGAGCGCCTCCGGATCGTGACCCGCGAGGTGGCCGAGCCGCTCCTCGCCCGTGGCAACTGAGGCGTCGGCGCGTGGCATCTGCGACGTCGGCGGTCGCATCTCCAGCGCCGGCCGGTGACATCCGCGGCGCCGGCGGTCCGGCCCGGTTCGAGGCATGATGGCGGCATGCCACCCCTCCCGATGCCCAGCGAGCTCGACCCCCAGCGGCGCGGATTGGCAGCACCACGCCCGGCCGGTGGCCAGGATCCCGATCCCGCCACGACCGCCCGGACCGAACGCCGCTACCTGTGGCTGCTCATCCTGATGGTCGCCCTGATCGTCGGGATCACCACGATCGTGGGGATCATCGGGATGGTCGTCGTCGGCCTCGGCGGCACGACCTAGGCGACCACCCTAGGGGGGCGGCTACTCGCGGCGACTGCGGATCAGGCGGCCGCGGCGCGAGATGGCGTGGGTGGCCAGGGCGGCCACGCCCATCGCGATCAGGGCGCGCTCGGCGGCGGGCATCGGCCGAACGGCCGACAGGAATTGGTCGGCCCGGGCCCGATCCACCATCCGCAGCAGGGCGAGGCCGCGCTGGGTCAGCTCGACGCTGCGCTGGCGCCGATCGTCCGACTCGATCCGGCGCTCGACGAGGCGCCGCCGGACCAAGCCATCGACGAGCCGGGATGTGGCTGATGGCGAGCGATTGATGGCGTCGGCCAGGTCCGACACGGTGGTCGTGCCGGTATCCGCCAGGACATACAGAGCTGCGAGCTGGGTGAAACCGAGGCGGAGGCTGCCCAACTGTGACGCGAAGCCGATCACCAGCTCCCGCCAGAGGGCCCGGCCCATCGCGACCCGCTCGGAGATCTCGCGTGGATTCTGGGCCCGGATGCCGGCCGCGACGACCGGTGCCGAGAGGTCCGCCTCGAAGATCCGGGCGATCGCCCGGCGGGGTGCGGTTGGTCGGGCGGAGCGCAACGGACCAGGGCGTTCGGACATGCTGCGAGCCTACGGTCCCGCTCGAATCCGTGCAACCTTGCACCGGCTCCGACCGTGGCCGGGCGGCATCGGTCTAGGCTCGCCTGGATGAGTTCGATCGCCTTTGTCTTCCCCGGCCAGGGGTCACAGGGCGTCGGCATGGGCGCCGCCCTGGCATCCGTCTCGCCGGCTGCCGCAGCCGTCTTCGCCGCAGCCGACGCAGCGCTCGGCGAGTCGATCAGCCGGCTCGCCTGGGAGGGCCCGGCCGAGACGCTGAACCTCACCGAGAAGGCCCAACCCGCCCTTCTCGCCACCTCGATCGCCTACCTCGCCGCCCTTCGGGAACGGTGGGCGGTACGCGAGGCAAGCGGCGGACCGGCGGCTCCCCAGCCGGTCTTCGCCGCCGGCCATTCGATGGGCCAGTACAGCGCCTTCGTGGCCTCCGGCGCCCTCAGCCTGGAGGACGCGATCCGGCTCGTGCGCGAGCGCGGCCGCCTGATGCAGGCATCCGGTTCAGGCCGTGAGGGCCGGATGGCCGCCCTGATCGGGCTCGATGAGGCCCGCCTGCCCGAGCTGGTGGCCGAGGCCTCGCAGTTCGGCGTGTTCGGGGTGGCCAACCGGAACGCCCCCGGCCAGGTCGTCGTCTCCGGCGAGCGCGCCGCGGTCGAGGCTGCCCTCGAGCTGGCCAGGAAGCTTGGAGCCCGGCGCGCGATCGAGCTGCCGGTGAGCGTCGCGGCCCACTCGCCGCTGATGGCCGACGCCGCGGAGCAGATGAAGGCGACGCTGGCTGACGTCCAGTTCCACGACCCACACCCGGCCGGCCTGGCCAACGCCGACGCCCGCCCGATCCGGACGGCGGCCGCCGCCCGGACGGAGCTGGTCGAACACCTGACGACCGGCGTCGACTGGGTCCGGGCGGTCGAGACGATGGCCGCCAACGGCGTGACTGAATTCATCGAGATTGGACCGGGCCGGGTCCTGACCGGCCTGATCAGCCGGATTGCACCCGGTGCGACTGCCTTCGCAACCAACGCCCAGAACGCCCCTGACGGCCTCGCCGTCCCGTAGCGCCGTCCCGCCCTAACGGAGGATTCGCATACCGTGCGCCAACCCGATTACACCCGCCGCGTCGCCGTCACCGGACTCGGCGTGATCAGCCCCGTCGGCAACGACAAGGCGACGGCCTGGGATGCCCTGGTCAACGGCCGGAGCGGCCTGGCCGAGATCACCTACTTCGACGTGAGTCGCTACGAGGCCAAGGCCGCCGGCGAGGTCAAGAACTTCAACCCCCTCGACTGGCTGGACGCCAAGCAGGTCCGCCGGACCGAATCGAGCTCCCAGTTCGGGGTGGCCGCGGCCAAGCAGGCGGTCGCCGATTCGGGCTTCGAGATCAACGACGAGAACCGGACCGAGGTCGGTGTCGTCTTTGGCTGCGGCGCTGGCGGGCAGCAGCTGATGATCGACAACCACCACCTGCTCGAGCGCAAGGGGCCCCGCTTCGTCACCCCGACCTTCATCGCCTACGGGCTGGTCGACTCCGCCTCCGGGCTGATCGCGATCGAGACCGGCGCGATCGGCCACAACGTGTGCATCGCGTCGGCGTGCGCTACCGGGACACACAACGTGGCCGAGGGCGCCGAGGCGATCCGCCGAGGCGATTGCATCGCCGTCATCAGCGGGTCGACCGAGTCGCCGCTGCTCGAGGTTGCCCACGCCGGCTTCGGCAACATGCGCGGGCTGGGGATGCCCCGGCCGGGCGAGCCAATCACAACCGTATCGCGCCCGTTCGACAAGACCCGCGATGGCTTCGTGCTGGGCGAGGGCGCCGGTTCGCTCTTCCTTGAGGACCTTGAGCTGGCCAAGGCGCGCGGTGCCCACATCTATGCCGAGGTCGTGGGCTACGGCTCGGCGGCCGACGGCTGGGACATGATCCAGCCGGTCGCCCACGGCAGCGGCTCCGCCCGGGCGATGAAGATGGCCCTCGACCGGCGGGGCGTCCCGGCCGACGAGGTCGACCTGCTCAACCCGCACGGCACGTCGACACCGATGGGCGATGTTCGCGAAGCCGAGGCGATCTGGCACGTCTTCGGGGACCATACGCCGAAGATCGCGATCAGCGCGACGAAGTCGTTGACCGGCCACATGATGGGCGCGGCCGGCTCGTTCGAGGCGTTCGCCACGGTGATGTCGGTGGCCGAGCAGACGATCACGGCGACCCTCAACTACCGCGAACCCGACCCCGAGTGCGACCTGTTCATTGCGACCGAGACCCATGATGCCCGGGTCCGCTTCGCCCTTTCGAACAACATCGGCCTGGGCGGCCACAACGGGGCGGTGATCTTCAAGCACTACGACGGGGACTGACCGGTCCCGGCGGCGGTCGCTGGGCGAGCGGCCCGGCCCTACAATCGTCGCGCCCGACTGTCCGCCCCAGAGGTAGCCCGTGCCGCCCAGCACTGACCCCGCCCGACGCGCCGTAATCACCGGGATGGGCTGCGTCATGCCCAACGGCGGCGACTTCCCGACCTACTGGCGCAACCTTGTCGCAGGCGTCTCGGGCACCCGTCGGATCCAGTCGTTCGACCCGGCGAACTTCGAGGTGAAGATTGCGGCGGAGGTCCTCGACTTCGACCCAACCGTCGCGATGGACGCCAAGATGGCTCGCCGGATGAGCCGCTTCATCCACTTCGCGATGGCTGCCGGAAAGGAGGCCGTGGCCTCGTCCGGGATCGACTTCACGGCCATGACCGAAGACCAGCGCGACCGGGTCGGCGTCGTGATGAACACCGGCGGTGGGGGCATCGAGCAGATCATCGACGGGACTCATGTCGCCGAAACGAAGGGCCCGCGCTTCGTCAGCCCGTTCGCAGTGCCGGCCCTGTCCGGCTCGATGGGTGCCTGCCTGCTCTCGATGGAGTACCACCTGACCGGGCCGGTGATCACCCAGGTCGCCGCCTGCGCCACGTCGGTGATCGCCTTCCACGATGCGCTCCGCCTGGTCCGCGAGGGGGAGTGCGATGTCGTGATCACCGGTGGCGCCGAGGCCCCGGTCCTGCCGATGGCGATCGCCGCGCTGGGCAACATGGGCGCCCTGAGCAAGCGCAACGACGACGGCGAGCACGCGTCGCGTCCGTTCGATTCGACCCGCGACGGGTTCGTCCTGGGCGAAGGTGGCGGGGCCGTGATCGTCGAGTCGCTCGAGCATGCCCTCGCCCGCGGAGCTACGCCGCTGGCCGAGATCCTGGGCGGCGCCCTGACGGCCGATGCCTTCCACATCAGCGCCCCCGAGCCGACCGGCCGGGGCGCGACCCGGGCGATGACCAACGCCCTCCGCAACGCCGGGGTGACGACCGACGAGATCGACTACATCGTGGCCCACGGGACGGCCACGCCGCTCAACGACGTGACCGAGACCCGGGCGATCAAGGCCGCCTTCGGGACCCAGGCGAAGCGGGTCGCGATCAGCTCGCCGAAGTCGATGATCGGGCATCTCGTGGGTGCCGCCGGGATCGCCAGCGCCCTGGCGGCCATCGGCGCGATCCGCGACCAGGTCATTCCGCCCACGGCCAACCTCCATAGCCCCGATCCGGAATGCGACCTCGACTACGTGCCTCTGACCGCTCGTCCGGCGAAGATCGATACGGTCATGGTCAATGGCTTCGGCTTCGGCGGCCAGAATGCGGTGGCCGTCTTCCGGCGCTACACCGGGGCATGATCGGGGTCGCGGTGGTCCCGGCGCCCTGGGGACCGATCCGCCTGGCTGCCAACGAGGACGCGGTCGTCGCCGTCGACGTGCTGTCCAGCCCAGACTCCTTCGCGGCGGCCTGCCTGCATCGCCTGGGCGAGGTTGCCCATGCCTCCTCCGACGTCCCGGCCACGGTCCGGCGGCGCCTCGACGAGGCCGGCGAGGCGATCTCCGCGCTGCTCGCCGGTGAGCCGGCGGCCGCCGAGTCAATACCCCTGGCGCTGCCCGGCGTGACCGGCTGGGATCGCCTCGTGCTCGCCGCGGTGCGCCGGCTCGCCTGGGGCGAGACGATCGGCTACGGTCGGCTGGCCGAACGAATCGGCCGGCGCGGCGCCGCCCGGGCCGTGGGCGGCGCGGTTGGTCGGAACCCGATCGGCCTGTTGATCCCCTGCCACCGGGTGATCGCCGGCGACGGGACGCTCGGCGGCTACGGGGGCGGCTGGCTGGGCGAGCGCGAGGCGCTCCTCGAGATCAAGGCAACCCTGCTGGCCCACGAGGGGAACCATCCCGCCCGGCGCGCGCCGTGAGCGTCCTCGCCGCCTATCGACGGCTCCTGCACAACCGTCCGCTCGTCCGGCTGCTCGGCGGCGAGTTCGTCTCGTCGATCGGCGACTGGCTGTACCTCGTGGCGCTCCTCGTCCTGGTCTACCAGGCAAGCCCGGACCCGGTCCTGCTGGGCGTTGTCGGGGCGGCCCGGGTGCTGCCCTACGTCCTCCTGTCGATCCCCGCCGGGATCGTCGCCGATCGATTCGACCGGCGCCTGGTCCTGCTCGTGACCGACGTGGCGCGGGGCGTGATCATGCTCGCACTGGCCGTTCTCCAGGCGACCCATGGACCCCTCGCGGCGATCGTTGGCCTGGCCATGGTGGCCACCTGCTTCTCCACCTTCTTCGGCCCGACGATCGGCTCCTACCTGCCCAGCCTGGTCACCGACGAGCGTGAGCTGGGGCCGGCCAACAGCGCCTGGTCGAGCCTCGACAACCTCGCCTTCGTCATCGGCCCGGCGATTGCCGGACTGCTCATCGCGATCGGTGGGCTGACGGCTGCCTTCCTGCTCAATGCCGCGTCGTTCGGGATCATCGCGATCGTCCTGTGGCGGCTGCCGACGGCCGTGGCGCGCCCAACCGAGGCTCCGCCGGCGACCGGCGCAGCCGCGCCGATCGAAGTCCGTCCGGAGCCGGCGCGCTTCCCCGTTCGGCCGCTGGCCGGACTGGCCGTGATCGATGTGGTCTGTGGCTTCGCCATCGGCGGGATCGGCATCCTGACGGTGGTCCTCGCCACCCACCAGCTGAGCGCCGGCGAAGACGGCACGGGCTACCTCAACGCCGCCATCGGCGTCGGCGGGCTGCTCGGGGCGATCGGATCGGGGCTGGTCGTGGTCCGCGGCCGGCTGTCCCTGCCGCTCATCGCGGGAGTCGTCGCATTCGCCGTCGGCCTGGTCGGGTTGGGGCTGTCGTCGGCCCTTGGCTCGGGCTTCGTCATGCTGGCGATTGCCTCGGCGGGCAGCCTGCTGGTGGAGGTGATCAGCACCACGCTGCTGCAGCGGATCGTCCCGCCGGCGGCACGCGGGCGGGCGATTGGTTCGATCCAGACGGTCGGGACCCTGGCCTACGCTACCGGCGCGTTCCTCCTGCCCGTCCTGGCCGACCGGCTGGGCGTCGCGCCGGTTCTCGGGGGAACGGCCATCCTGGTGGTCGGCGGCGGCCTCCTCGGAGCGGCCCTCGTCGGTCGGTCCGGTTCAGAGGCCGGCGACCCCGAGTTGGCGGCTGTCGCCCGGCGGGTGGCCGGATTGCCGCTCTTCGCCGGGATTCCTGCGTTCCGGGTGGCCACGACGCTCGCCCGAGGCGCGACCCTATCGATGCCGGCCGGACAGTCGATCATTCGCCAGGGTGACTCAGCCGACCGCTTCTACGTGATCCTCGACGGGATGGTCGAAGTCAGCCGCTCCGAGGCGCCGGGCGAGGCGGCCCGTCGGATCCGCAGCCTGGGGCCCGACGACGCGTTCGGTGAGCTCGGCCTGCTGACCGGGGCAGCTCGCAGCGCAACGGTCACGGCCACCACGCCCGTCCGGCTGCTGGCCCTCGATGCGGCGGTCTTCCTCGAGCTGGTCACGGCCGGACCGGAGCTCGCGCCACGCCTCCTGGCGCTCCATCGCGGGGCCACGATCGTGCCGGCTGCAAGCGGACCGCCGGCCGCGATCGCCTGATCCCGGGGTGTCCCACGGCCGAGGGGACGGGAATCGCGATCAGGCCGGGCGGTTCGCGGTCGCGGCCAGGATCGTCTTCACCTCGAACGGCGTGGCCCCCGGATGGCGGCCCCGGATCAAGGCGGCCAGGCCGGCAATGTGCGGCGCCGCAAAGCTATTGCCGGTTGCCACGACGCGTCCGCCACCTTTCCAGGCAACCTCCACGTCGACACCGTAGGCCCCGAACTCAACCGGCGGCGCGGGATTGTAGAACCACGTCCACGGGTCTGCGATGTCATGGGCGGCAACCGACACGACCGCCGCGAAGAGTGACGGGTAGCTGGCGCCCTGGACGTTATTCGCGGCGCTGACCAGCAGGCAGTTCGCGAAGTACGCCCGGTCGGCCAGGTCGTGGAAGATCGGGAACATCACCTCGCTGCGCGAGGACAGGCTGAGGTTGACGACGGTCGCGCCCTGGCCGATGGCCCATTCCAGGCCGGCCGCGAAGATCACGCCCTTGCCCCGGTTGTCGGGACCGAGCACCCGGATCGAGACGAGCTCAGCGGCGGGCGCCAGGGCGTGGATGATCCCGGCGGCCGCCGTGCCATGGCCAACCACGTCGAGCGCCTCGTCATCGACCCGGACCGTCGGCTCGTCGTCGTTCTCGCCCAGCTCGATTACGACGCTCCGGACGAGCCGGCCACCGACCGCCGGGTGATCACGTTCCACGCCCGAATCGATGATCGCCACCGTGACTCCGGCCCCGTCCGCGCCATCAAACAGGGACGCGCGATCGAGCTCGCCGAGTGGCCGCGATCGGACCAGGCCTGCTCGTCGCTCCTCGACGAACGGCTCGCTCCAGGCCGGCAGGAGTGCCTCGGTCACCTGGGCCCACGTGCCCGGCCGGACCGCCGACGCTGCTCCGCCCGGCCCTCCGCCCGGCGAGCCACGACCTCCAGGATCTCGGCCAGCAGCTCAAGCTCGCCCGGATCGGCCTGGCGCAGTCGCGCCACCCGATCGACGATGGTCCACAGGCGGCCTTCGTCGTCGCCATCGAGATCGGCTGTTGCGAGCCCGACGATCCGTTCGATCGTGGGTCGATCAGCTGGCTCGGCCAGCGACGTCAAGGCCGCCCGCAGCAGGCTGGCCAGGTCACGCTCGACGCGGGATGCCCGGATCGCGACGGTGGCCTGCCCGGCGAAGACACCGGCCAGCTCGATGTCGCGCAGGCTGAATGCCACCGACGAGCGCTTGTCGAGGACCTCCAGGATCCCGATCGTGCCACGCTCATCGACAAGCGGCACGGCCACGATCGAGCGCGGGACGTAGCCGGTCGCCTCGGCCGTGCCTCGCCCGAAGCGGGCATCGCTCTCGACCTCGGACAGGGCCAGCGCCTGCCCGGTCGTGAAGACATAACCGGCGATCCCCTGGTCCGGGGCAATCGCCAGCCCGATCACGCCCTGGCCCTGCTCGCCCGCCGCAACCTCGAAGACGAGTTGACCGAGGGCCGGGTCGTACAGGGCGATCGAGGCCGCCTCGGCGTCGAACAGGCGGACGGTGGCTTCGACGATCGAGCGCAGGACGGCTCGCTCGGCACCTTCCTCGAGACGGCGGGCGATCACGCCCCGCCGGGCGATCGCGCGGAGCAGGTCGAGGGCATCGGCATCGAGCCGGTCGGCTGGCCCGCGGGGTGGGCTCACCGCGGAATCATCGATCCGCGCTGCGGGCGAGCGCGCCGAGGTCGGGGATCAGGAGCTGCTCGCGTTCCACCTGGATCAGGCCGCGGGCCACAAAGTCCTGGAGGAGCCGGTTCACCGTCTGGCGCGTGCCGCCGATCATCCCGGCGAGATCCGACTGGGTGTACGGCCACTCGAGGACCAGGTTGGTTGTCGCGTCCGGATCCGCCTCACGAGCAATCGCCACGATCCGGCTGGCCAGCCGCCCGGGCAGGTCAAGGAAGTGCAGCTCTCCAACATGGCTGGTGAGCCGGCGCAGCTCGGCCACGAGGCCCGCGATCAGGGCTCTGCGGAGGGCCGGGTCGTCTTCCACCAGGTGCTCGAAGGGCTCGCGCCGCAGGACAAGCGCCTGGGTCGGCTCGACGGCGATCGCGGTGGCACTGTGATCGGCACCGTCGAGGAGTGCCAGCTCGCCGAAGAATGCGCCCCGGTCGAGGGTGGCGATGATCGCAGCGTCCTCGCCTTCGGGTGAGGGCAGGACCACCTTGACTGAACCGGACTCGACGATGTACAGGGCGTCGCCCGGGTCGCCCTGGTGGAAGATCGTCTCGTTGCGTCGGTAACGACGGGCGCGTAGCGAGGCACACACCGTGTCCAGGGTGGCGTCGTCCACCTGCGCGAAAAGCACGCAGCGCCGAAGGGCGCTGCGCGCAAATGCCAGTTCGATTGGCCCGTCCGACATATGGCCTCTTGAGTTCGGGGGCCGATCCCCTCGGGATCGGCCCTGGAGTGGGCCTCAGCCCTTTTGATGGGTCCGCTTGGGATCGTGGTCCAGGCGGTGCTGGCGAGCGTCGTTCGCCAGCTGGTGCTGGCGGGCGTCGCGCTCGATGTCCGAGTTGCGCGACTTGGCCAGGCGCATCGAGGAGCCGGCGTCGGGCATCCAGTGGCCCTCGACGTCATCCTCGCCGGTGACGCTGCGCTTGCTGTTCTTGAGCTTCAACTCGTCGGCCCCGCCGCCCTTCAGCGACTCGCCCGGCGCGAAGCTGCGCTTCATGCCGTGGCCCTCGACGTCATCCTCGCCGGTGACGCTGCGCTTGCTGTTCTGCAGCTTGTACTCGTCGGGCGTGTTGTGCATCTTGCCTGGCATCACTGGTCTCCTATGTCCCCGCCGGTAGCCCGGAGGTGCCACCGGCCGGTCCGGGGCTGTGGCGCAATCTTGGAGTAGTGACATGGTCGCGTCCAGCGGTTTCGGCGACCCCACCAGTGTCGTCTTGGCGACAGTGCCCTCGGCGGATTGGACGGGCGTCAGCGGGCCCACGGCTACTGGCGGGTCACCGGCCGCATCGGATAGACACCCACGATGATCGGCGCCTCGGGGTCGAGCTGTAGCTCGTAGCCGACTTCGCCGGCGCGGACAAGCTCGCCCAGGATCCGGCCCTCGCGCAGGGGCAAACCGACGAAGACCCGGCCGGACTCGCTCTCGAAAGCGGTCACATCGTCGTCTTCGCTCTCGATCCCGAAGCGGCGCCGGATCTCGTGGACGGGCAGGTAGGCCCGGCTCTTGATGAATCGGCGCAACTGGGCGGGGGTGCAGCCGCCGCCGGCCAGACCGCCGGCAAGACCGCCCGGCTGGCCTCCGACAAGACCGCCCGGCTGGCCTCCGACAAGACCGCCCGGCTGGCCTCCGGCCTCCTCGACGAGGACGCTGGTCGTGGTCGTGGGCACGTGCAGCGCAGCCATCGGCAGGGAGGCCGCCGGGATCGCCGTGTCGGGCGGGGCGGCGGGCGGCCGGATCGGGCCGGCAGGGGCGGTTTCGGCGGTCGGCAGGCGCACCGACGGCAGCGCCTCGCCAGATCCGGTGGGACCAACGCGGCGCGCATCGGCGGAGCGGTGGCGAGCGTGGCGGCTCATCCGCCCGGCCGTGAACAGTGACGTGACATGGGTCCGATCGAGTCTTGGGCGATCGCCCATCGGGTGGGCGCTCCGATCAACCGATCATACCCCGCCGCGTTCATCGAGCCCGCCCGGGGGCGAGCGATCAGCGCCCGTCAACGACCTGCAGGTCGAGCGGTGACCGATTCAGGACGAGCGGACCAACCGGTCCGCACACGACGATGTCCTCGAGGCGAGCGCCATAGCGGCCTTCGAAGTAGATCCCGGGCTCCACGCTGAACGCGTAGCCCGCCTGCAGCGGCTGGGGGTTGCCGGCGACGAGGTACGGCTCTTCGTGGGCCTCCAGCCCGATCCCGTGGCCGAGGCGGTGGAAGAACTGGGGGCCGTAGCCGCCGGCGACGATGATCCGGCGGGCGGTTGCGTCGAGATCCTCGCAGGTGACGCCCGGCTGGACGGCGGCGCAGGCCGCCGCCTGCGCCTCGCGCAGCACCCCGTACAGGCGCACGAACTCGGCGTCGGGGGCCAGCGCGGGGTCATCGCCGCCAACCCAGATCGTCCGGGTCGTGTCCGAGGTATAGCCGGCGAGCGTGCCACCGATGTCGAGCACCACCGGCTCGCCCGCCTGGATCAGCCGCCCGGATGCCTCGTGGTGGGGCGAGGCACTGTTGGGCCCGGAGCCGACGATGGCAAACTCGGCCAGTTCGTGGCCCTCGGCGACGAGCCGCTCGCGAACCTCCCGGCTGACCTCCGCCTCGGACCGGCCGATCAGCCGGCCGTGGCTGACCTGTCCGATCACCCGATCTGCCGCCTCGGCGGCCAGGCGCAGGAGAGCGATTTCCTCGGCGTCCTTGGCCATCCGCAGCTGGCGGGTGATCGTCGAGGCAACCTCGAAGATGGCACTGGGCAGGGCAGCCTGCAGGCGCAGGACGAAGATTGCCCAGGTTCGATCGCTCACGGCCACTCGCCGAATCCCGGTCGTGGGCAGGGCCAGCTCGGCGCCGAGGCGGGCGACGAGCAGGGCAACGGGATCCTCCGTCTCGTCCCAGGTAACGACGTCAAGGAACCCGCTGGCGACGGCCGGGCAGGCGCGGGCCGAGCTGACTTCCAGCCGTGGCGCGATCAGGATCGCCGGACCGCGGGCCGGCACGACGAGCATCGTCAGGCGCTCGAGCGCCATCGCCGGGTAGCCGGTCAGGTAGCGCAGGTCGGCACCGACGCCGATGAGCAAGGCGTCGAGACCGGCCCGGGCCGTCAGCCGGGCGGCCTCGCCGATCCGCTCGGCATAGCGCGCCGGCGCGATCACCAGGTGAGCGCCGGCGCTCAACCGATGACGTCGAGGATGTGCCGGAAGAGATCCGCGGCGGCGACCACCCCGATCGGCCGACCGTTCTCCACGATCGGGATGTGCCGGAACTCGCCGACCGCCATCTTGTGGATCGCGATCGCGATCGTCTCGTCATGGCGGAGGACGACCGGATCACGGGTCATGAAGTCGCGCACGAGGAATGAGCTCAGCCGGATGCCGGTCGTCCGGACCACCGCATCGCGATCGGTGAAGATACCGGCCAGCTTGTCGCCATCCATCACCAGGATGCAGTCGACCGGGCCGGCGTGCATCAGGCCGATCGCCTCGTCGAGGGCCATCGTCGCCGGCACGGTCAGCGGTGGCTTGACCCCAAGAACGTCGAGGTGCTCGCCGAGCAGTCGGCCGTGGAAGTCGATCGCGTCCTGGGGCAGGTCGACCGAGGTCAGGTCCGCGCCGCACTCCTCGCACAGGTCTTCGCCGGCGAAGTTCTGGTGATGGCAAACGGGGCAGAGGGTCATTCGCGTCGTGCCCCTACTCGACCGACCATGTCTCGCCGCCGGTCAGCAGCCGGCGGATGTCGCCCACCCCGCGCTGGGCCAGGGCTGCGTCGGTCTGGGCCGTCATCAGCTCGTCGTGGGTGGGCCGGCGGACGTCCCGGATCACCCCGACCGGAACCGGGAACTCCGGCCAGAAGATGCGCGAGAGCATGAACGCGATCAGCGGGTCTGTCTCGTCATGGACGAGCAGGTCCGCCTCGCGGATCCCATCCTGGCCGATCCGGACGACCTCGGGCTGGTGCCCGCTGAGCCGGATCCCCTGGTCACGGTCCTTGCCGAAGACCATCGGCTTGCCGTTTTCCAGGACCAGCATCCGGTCCTCGCGGACCTCCCGGTCGGTGAACTCGCGGTAGGCGCCATCGTTGAAGATGTTGCAGTTCTGGAGGACCTCGACGAAGGCCGAGCCACGGTGCCAGCCGACCCGGTTGAGGGTCCCCTGGAGGTGCTCGGTGTGGGTGTCGACCGAGCGGGCGATGAAGCTCGCCTCGGCCGCCAGGGCCACCGACAGGGGGCTGATCGGCTGGTCGATCGTGCCCGCCGGGGTCGACTTCGTGACCTTGCCGAACTCCGACGTCGGCGATGCCTGGCCCTTGGTCAGGCCGTAGATCCGGTTGTTGAACATCACGACCTTGATGTCGACGTTGCGGCGCATCGAATGGAGGATGTGGTTGCCGCCAATCGACAGGGCGTCACCGTCGCCGGTGATCACCCAGACCATCAGGTCCGGCCGGGCAGCCTTCAGCCCGGTCGCGATCGTCGGGGCCCGGCCGTGGATCGAGTGGAAGCCGTACGTGTTCATGTAGTACGGCAGCCGGCCCGAGCAGCCGATCCCGCTGATGAACACGATGTTCTCCTTCGGGAATCCGAAGTCGGGCATCAGCTTCTGGGTCTGGGCCAGGATCGAGTAATCGCCGCAGCCGGGGCACCAGCGGACCTCCTGGTCCGACACGAAGTCCTTGCGCGTGAGCTGGACCAGGACGGCGGCGTTCTCCGGGCTGAGCGGCGGACCCTCAGGAACGGCGGCGCTGGAGACGGGTTCGGTCACGGTCGTGGTCCTCAGTGCTCGGCCAGCAGGCGCTCGGCCTCGGCCACGATCTCGGCGATCCGGAACGGCTTCCCCCGGACCCGGTCGTAGCCGACCGCATCGACGAGGTAGCGGGCCCGAACCAGCAGGAGCAGCTGGCCCAGGTTGAGCTCCGGGACGAGGACCCGGCGATAGCCCGCCAGCACTGCTCCGGTGTTCCTGGGAAATGGGTTGAGATGGCGCAGATGGGCGTGGGCGACAGCTCGGCCGTCGGCCTGGAGGCGTTCCACGGCGCTCCGGATCGAGCCGTACGTGGAGCCCCAGCCGAGGATCAGCAGGTCGCCCTGCTCCGGCCCGAACACCTCGAGGTCCGGGATGTCGTTGGCGATCCCGGCGACCTTGGCCGCCCGGAGCGTCTGCATCAGGTGGTGGTTGTCGGGGTCGTAGCTGACGTTGCCAAGGACGTCTGCCTTCTCCAGGCCGCCGATCCGGTGCTCAAGTCCGGGTGTGCCCGGCACGGCCCACGGCCGGGCGAGGGTGACCGGATCACGGCTGTACGGGTAGAAGCCCTCCGGCTCGGTCCGGTTGGCGACCGAGATGTCGGGCAGCGAATCCACGTCGGGCAGGCGCCATGGCTCGGCGCCGGTGGCCAGGAAGGCGTCCGACAGGTAGACGACCGGGGTCATGTACTTGAGGGCCAGGCGGACCGCCTCGAAGGCCACGTCGAAGCACTCCGACGGCGTGGCCGGGGCGACGACGACGATCGGCGAATCGCCGTTCCGGCCATACAGGACCTGGAGCAGGTCGGCCTGCTCGGTCTTCGTCGGCATGCCGGTCGATGGCCCGGCCCGCTGGACGTCGATGACGATGAGGGGCAGCTCGACCATGACCGCCAGGTTCATCGCCTCCGACTTCAGGGCGATCCCCGGCCCGGAGGTGCCGGTCATCCCGAGCGCGCCACCGTAGCTTGCCCCGATCGCGCTGCCGATCGCCGCGATCTCGTCCTCCGCCTGGAACGTCTTCACCCCGTAATTCTTGTAGGTCGACAGCTGGTGCAGGATCTCGCTGGCCGGGGTGATCGGATACGAGCCGTAGAAGAGGTCCCGCCCGGCCTTCTGGCCGGCGACGACCAGGCCGAGGGCCGTGGCCTCGTTGCCGGTGATGTTGCGGTAGGTCCCGGCTGGCAGGTGGGCCGCCGGCACCCGGTAGGTGGTGTGGAACATCTCGGTCGTCTCGCCGAAGGCGTAGCCGGCCTTGAGCGCCCGCTTGTTCGACTCGGCGATGACCGGCCGCTTGCCGAACTTGTCGTCGATCCACTTGAGCGTCGGTTCCATCGAGCGCTCGTAGAGCCAGAACATCAGGCCGAGGGCGAAGAAGTTCTTGGTCAGGTCGACCTGCTTGCTGGTCAGGCCGAGGCCCTCGAGGGCCCGCGCATTGAGCACGCCGATCGGGATCGCGAAGAGGTTCCACGAGGAAAGCGAGCCGTCGAGGAGGGGATTCGCGGTGTAGCCGACCTTGGTCAGGTTGGCCGGGGTGAAGGCATCCTCATTGACGATCAGGGCACCGCCGGGCGGCAGGTCGCCAAGGTTCGACTTGAGGGCGGCCGGGTTCATCGCGACGAGCACGTCCGGCTGATCGCCCGGCGTATGGATGTCGCTGCTCGAGAAGCTCAGCTGGAAGCCCGATACGCCGGGCAGGCTGCCGGCCGGCGCCCGGATTTCGGCCGGGAAGTCGGGCAGCGTGCTGATGTCGTTCCCGAAGACTGCGGCCGTCCGGGTGAACTGGGTCCCGGTCAGCTGCATCCCGTCGCCGGAATCACCGGCGAATCGAATGGTGACGCGATCGAGCTCGAGCACCTCGACCGGACGTTTGGTGGTCGTGGTCACGCGCCCTCGGACTCCTTCATCCGTTGATGTGGCCGGGGCGGCAGGTTGAGCAGCTCCTCCGGGAACGCCTCGGCCAGGTACTTCAGGATGTCCACCTGGCGGACGATGCCCACCAGCCGACGGTCGTCGTCGACGATCGGGACGTTGCGGTAGACCCCGGTCGCCATCAGCCAGATCGCGTCGTGGACCGTCTCGTCGATCCGAAACGTGCGTGGTTCCCGGTTCATCATCGACTCCACCGGCCGACGCAGGTCAACCGGCTCGCCGACCAGCCGGCTGAAGATGTCGCGTTCGGTCAGGACACCGGCCAGGCGTCCCTGGCCGTCGGTCACCAGGACGGAGTCACCAACGCCGGAGCGCTGGATCACCCGCAGGCAGTCGGCCAGTGACGTCCCGGGCGGCACGGTCAGCGGACCTCGCCGCTGGACCACCCGGAGCGTCTCGCGGGCCAGGGCAGGAACGCGTTCGGCAACGGCGCGCTCAGTTGTTTCGGTCACGCCACCAGTGTAGTGCCATCAAGTTTCGACGCTGGCGCATGGCGGTCGGCGGCCCTGCTAGGCTCGGGCGATGGACCGTCGCCGCCTCGTGGGAGTGCTGCTCGTCGTCGTCTCGGCGGCGTCGTTCGGATCCGGGGCACTCTTTGCCAAGCCCGTCTACGCCGAGGGTGTCGGCTGGCTCACGCTGCTCACCTGGCGCTTCAGTCTCGCCTCGGCCCTGGCCTGGACCTGGCTCCTGCTGGGAACCGAGCGGCGAGCCGGGTTGCGCCGGATCGATCGCCGGCGGCTTGCCATTACGCTCGTCCTGGGGCTGGTCTACCTGGGCAACAGCGGGACCTACTACGCCGCACTCGAGACGGTGTCGGCCTCGCTCGCGGCGCTGATCGTGTACGTCTACCCGGCGATCGTGGCCGTCCTGACCCTCAGGCTCGGCCGGCCGCTCGAAGGCAGGCAGGCCTGGGCCGCCCTGGGCCTGGCGCTTGTCGGGGTGGTCCTGGCGATCGGCGGCATCCCAACCGGCTCGGCCCCGCCCCTGGCCGGGCTCCTCCAGGCAGTCGCCTCGCCGGTGATCTACTCGATCTGGATCGTCTGCCAGGCGTGGCTGTCCGGTGAGCGCTCGGACCGGGTTGGGGATGCCTCGGCCGAGGGCGCCGATGGGGCGACCGCAACGGCCCTGATGATGACCTCGACCGCGGTCGGCTTCTGGCTGATCGCCCTGGCCAGTGGCGCGCCGGTCGAGCCGGCCCGGATCCCCGGCCCGGCCTGGCCGGGCATCGCGGCCGTGGCCGTCATCAGCACGTTCGTGTCGATCCAGACGTTTTACGCCGGCGCGCGCCGGATCGGTGCCGCCCAGGCCTCGCTGATCAGCACGGTCGAGCCGGTCTGGACGATCAGCCTGGCGGCGCTCCTCCTGGGCGAGCGTCTCGGACCGATCCAGCTCGTCGGCGGGGCACTCGTGATCGGCGGGGTGATCCTGGCCCAGCTTCGGCGGGGCGTACCGGTCCACGAACCGGTCGGCCTGGCGGCGATCCGGATCGCCGACGAGTAGACGCGACAGCGCGCCGGCCCGATGATCGCGCCCATGACCCATCCCGTCTGGCCCCTGTACGACCTCCAGTTGCGGACCTCGCGGCTCGAGCTGCGGCTGCCGAACGAGGGCGAGATCGCCGAGCTGTGCGCGGTCGCCAGGGCTGGCATCCATCCTCCGGGCGAGATGCCCTTCGGGGTGGCCTGGTCGACGAAACCGAGCCCGAGGTTCGAGCGCGAGTTCATCCAGTGGCACTGGCAGCAGCGGGCCGACTGGACCGCCGAGGCGTGGAGCCTGGAGCTGGCGGTCTTCCTTGATCGGCGGCCGATCGGCAGCCAGTCGCTGCTGGCCCGCCAGTTCACCACGTTCCACGCGGTTCACACCGGTTCATGGCTCGGCCTGGGGCAGCAGGGACGCGGCTTTGGCAAGGAGATGCGTGGGGCGGTACTCACGCTGGCATTCGAGGGCCTTGGCGCCGAGGTTGCCACGACCGAGGCGTTCCTCGACAACCCGGCCTCTGCCGGGGTCAGCCGGTCACTCGGCTACCTGCCCAATGGCGCCGGCTCCATCGCACCAGAGGGCGTCAGCCGCCCGACCGAGCGATTCCGGCTGACCCGGGACATCTGGGCTGCCAGGCCGCGGCCACCGGTGACGGTCGTCGGGCTCGAGGCCTGTCGGGCGATGTTCGGGGCCTGAGGGTCATCGTTGGGGCCGGGCATCGCTCCCCAGCTCAGTCGGGGAACGCCTCCGGGCCGCGCTCGACGAGGCGGCGCGCCTCATCCGATCCCTCGGCCGGCGGCAGCCATGAGAACGGGTAGCGGGCGTCGTCGAGCTCGGCCGCCTGGCGGGTGAGCCGGAGTGGCCGAAACGTGTCGACCATGACCGCCAGCTCTTCCGTCCGCTCCTTGCCGATCGAGGCCTCGACCGTGCCGGGATGGGGGCCGTGGGGAATGCCGGCCGGATGGACCGTGAAGGACGCGATGTCCACCCCGCGCCGGCTCATGAAGTTCCCGGCAACGTAGTAGATGACCTCGTCCGAGTTGATGTTCGAATGGTTGTACGGGGCCGGGATCGCCAGCGGGTGGTAGTCGAACTTGCGCGGCACGAACGAGCAAACAACGAAGTTGTGGCCCTGGAATGTCTGGTGGACTGGCGGTGGCTGGTGGACCCGGCCGGTGATCGGCTCGAAGTCGGCGATGTTGAAGGCGTACGGCCAGAGATAGCCATCCCAGCCGACCAGGTCGAACGGGTGGGCCGCGTAGTAGTAGGTGGTCAGCCGGCCGCGGGCCTTGACGTCCACCTTGAACTCGCCGGCGGCGGCATTCGGCGGCCGGAACGCCGGGGTCCGGATATCGCGCTGCGAGTACGGGCTGTGCTCCAGCAGCTGGCCGTAGTCATTGCGGTAACGCCTGGGCGGTTCGAGCTCACTCGGGCATTCCAGCCAGAGCATCCGCTGGACCGAGCCGGGGTCGGGCGCCAGCCGCCAGGTCGTGCCGATCGGCAGGATGAGGTAGTCGCCCGGGCCGTAACGCAGGTCGCCGAAGACCGTCTCGAGGATGCCCTCCCCGGTGTGGATGTAGAGCATCTCGTCGCCTTCGCCGTTCCGATAGAACGCGTCCGGGGCCATCGCCTCGGCCGGCAGGCAGACCCCCATCGTCAGGTCGGCGTTGAAGAAGAGGGGGATCCTGCCGGACAGGGCGTCCCCCCGGGCGGCCAGCGGTCCGGTCTTGACCAGCCGATGGCGGTGGACGCCGTCGTCCGCTTCCTCGATCTCGATCGACCTGCCGGCCTCGATCCGGTCCGTCCGGGTGGGCGGGACGACGTGGTAGAGGAGCGAGCTTCGACCGACAAAGCCCTCGACGCCAAAGAGCTCCTCGGCGTACAGCCCACCGTCCGGTGCGCGGTGCTGGGTGTGGCGCTTGTGGGGGACGCTGCCCTCCGACACGTAGAACATCGCGCTCCTCCTGGCGCCAGCCTAGCGCCGGCAGCCCTGCTGCATCAGCCGATTCCCTGGAGCGTGCTGCGCCGCTCGAGCAGGACCACGTCGCGCCAGCGCCCGGACCGATCGCGTCCGAGACGCTCCTGGATCCCGACCCGGCGGAAGCCGGCCGAGCGGTGGACGGCCAGGCTGGCGACATTCTCGATCAGGATGCCCGCCAGGAGGGTCCAGATGCCGGCTGCCTCGGCGGCCTCGATCTCGGCTGCCAGCAGGGCCGTGCCAATCCCCCGCCCCTGGGCATCGGCCGCGACGTAGACACTCAACCAGGCCACTCCGTCATAGACGTGGCGGTGTGAGTACGGGCTGAGGGCCACCCAGCCCAGGACGCGCTCGCGGTCCACCGCGACCAGCCGGCAATCGGGACGATGCGCGTCGCTCCAGGTGGACAAGTCGAGGGCCGGCTCGCGATCGATCGTGGCATTGCCACCCAGGATCCCGGCCTCATGGATCGCCCGGACCGCCGGCCAGTGGCCCGGCCGCATCGGCTCGATCCTGATATCGGCGGTCAACCGCGGGCTCATGCCGGCCGGGCCACGATCGGGGTTGCGAGCGCTCCCAGTCGCTCGACCCGCAGGACCACCTCGTCGCCCGGTTCGAGATAGCGGCCGATGGTCGACTCCCGGATCTCGAGCAGGCAGCCGCCTCCGACCGTGCCACTGCCGACCAGGTCGCCCGGTCGAAGGGTGGCGTCAGCCGAGGCCCGGGCCAGCATCTGGCCGAACGAGAACTGGGCGTCGGCCCAGCTGCCCCGCGACAGCTCGGCGCCGTTCACCTCGGCAGTCAGGGCGAGGGACGGGCCGGTGGACCCCGGCAGGCGAACGTCCTCGAGCTCGTCCGGGGTGACCAGCCAGGGGCCGATCGACGAAGCGAAATCCTTGCCCTTGGCCGGACCCAGCCGAACCGTCGTCTCCTCGCGCTGGAGATCGCGCGCGCTCCAGTCGTTGAGGATCAGGTAGCCGCCGATCGCCTCCTCGGCCCGCTCGGCGGACAGGTCGCGAGCGGGCGTATCCACGAGGGCGCAGACCTCCAGCTCGTAATCGAGCTCGACGCTGCCGCGCGGCGCCCAGACCGGATCGCCCGGGCCGCGGATCTCGGAGGTGTTGCTGAAGTAGAAGATCGGCAGGCGGTACCACGCCTCGGGCACCGGGTTGCCGCGGCGGGCCCACATCGTGGCGACGTGGCCCTCGAAGGCGTAGAAGTCGCGCAGGCTGAGGGGTCGGAGGATGGGCGGCCCGAAGGCCAGGGCGGCGGCGGCGAGAACGGCCGGATCGCCGTCATCACGCGGCACGAACCCCTCGACGAGATCCGCCAGCGCGGCGACCCGGAGGCCGCCCGCGAGGTGGGCGTCAAGGGTTGAGATGGGCATCCGGAACAGGGCCGAGTTGTGGGCCCGGCTCGGGTCCTGGCCGGCCAGCCGCCGACGAACGAGCTCGAGGTCGAGCCAGGCTGCCCCCTCGGCAGGCGTCGGCCGAAGCGACGCGGCGAGGCGCCAGGACTCGCCGGCCGGCGCGTTCAGCTGGCGGACGTGGGCGAGGATCATCACCGGGCAGTCTAGCGACGGCGCTCGCGAACGGGCACGATCCGGGGCCGAGCGCCGTCAGCACGACGGGGCCCGGTTCTGGATGAATAGCGATCCCCATGCTCCTCGGCAAGGACTCGGCCCCGAATCGAGGCTCGAATCGGCTCGGAGCCGCCAGCGAGCACCGGGCACCTCAAGGATCGTGCCCGATCACCCAAGGGCAACCGGTCGCGAATCCGGCCGATGTCACGCGTTCCTTGAATACGAGCATGGGCATCGGTAATCGGCACTGATCCGGGCGCGACGAGGCCGCCCGGCTGACCTGCCTAGAGGTTGCCCCGGTTCGCCTGCTCGCGCTCGATCGCCTCGAACAGCGCCTTGAAGTTGCCGACCCCGAAGCCGCGTGACCCGTGACGCTCGATGATCTCGAAGAAGAACGTGGGCCGGTCCTGAACGGGCCGGGTGAAGATCTGGAGGAGGTAGCCCTCCTCGTCGCGATCGGCCTCGATCCCGAGCTCCTCGAGCGTGTCGATCGGGACGCCGACGTCGCCGACCCGCTCGGCCAGCCCAGCGTAGTACTCGTGCGGCAGCCCCAGGAATTCGACTCCGTTGTCGCGCAGCCGGCGGACCGTGGTCACGATGTCTTCGGTCCGCAACGCGATGTGCTGGCAGCCCGGGCTGAGGTACCAGTCCAGGAACTCCTGGATCTGGCTCTTCTTCTTGCCCGCGGCCGGCTCGTTGATCGGGAACTTGATCCTGCCGCTGCCGTTCGTCATCACCTTTGACATCAGGGCCGAGTACTCGGTGTGGATCACCTTGTCGTCGTAGTGGATGAGCTGGGCGAAGCCGAGGACGTCGCGGTAGAAGTCGACGAACGTGTCCATCTCGCCCAGGCCCACGTTGCCGACGCAGTGATCCACCTCGAGCAGGCTCAGGCCGGTGGCGGCGCGGGCGGGCCGCTTCACGGCGCGATAGCCGGGCGCGAACAGCCCGTGGTAGGAGCTCCTGTCGATGAACGAATGGACGGTCTCGCCGTAGGTCCGGATCGTGGCCCGGCGCAGGACGCCGTCAGCGCCGCCGTCAGCCTCCGCCGGGGGCAGCACCCCGACTGCCCCCCGGCCGGTCGTCTCGCGCCAGGCGCTCTCGACGTCGTCGACGGCAAAGGCGATGTCGTGGACCCCGTCTCCGTGGAGCCGGACGTGGTCGGCAATCTCGCCTTCGGGCGTCAGTGGCGCGGTGAACACGAACCGGATCCCGTTCTGGACCATGACGTAGCTCGCCCGGTCGCGAACCTTCGTCTCGAGACCGGCGAAGGCGACCGGCCCGAAGCCCCACAGGGCCCGGTAGTAGGCCGCGGCCTGCCGGGCATTGCCGACCCAGAACTCGACGTGGTCGATGCCCTTGAGCGGCAGGAAGTCGGCCGCCTGGGCATAGGCGTCCTTGTTGACCCGGGCTCCCGCCTGGTTTGCGGCGCCGCGCGTGGAGCGACGCTCCGCAGTCTCGGTCATCGCGTCCTGCTGCCTCCTCTGGCGAGCACTGGAGCGTTCGCCGAAGCGAGGCGCTCATCTGTGATCCCGGACGATACACCGCGCCTGAGACTCCGCCGACCGGTACGATGACCGGGTGACGACACCAACGCCCGCCGCCGCCGAGGTCGAGCGATTGACAAGCGCCGCGGCTGCGATCGAGGCCCTCCGGGGACCGATCGAAGCGGCCGGGCCCTGGCCGGTCCGGCCCGTCGCCGGCGATGGGCCCGAGGCGGAGTGGGGAGCGCCCGAGGTCCTTGCCCATGTGGCCGAGATGCTCCAGTACTGGCTGGGCGAGATCGAACGGGTCCTGGCCGGAGCGCCCGAGCCGGTGCCGTTTGGTCGGATCGCCACGGACCCGCTGCGCACGCTGACGATCGAGCGGGACCGTTCCTTGCCGGCCAATGAGCTGATCAACCGGATCCAGTCGGCGGTCGCTCGTTACGCCGCCCGCCTGCCCCAGCTCACGCTGGCCGAATGGGACAAACGCGGGCTTCACCCCCGGCTCGGCGAGATGACCGTCGGGGCCATCCTCCCGCGCTTTGTGGTCGTTCACCTCGAGGAGCACGCGGCCCAGCTGCGGGCGACCCTCGCCGGCCGGGGCCCGGCCGCCTAGGACGGCGGGTCGGGGCCCGGCAGCCTGGGACGCCTCCGGGCCACCACGATCCGGACGATCCCGTCCGTCGAGACCCGGTGCGGACCGGCAACTCCCCCACGTGTCGGGTCCGACTGGTACTCCCGGCTCATGGCCCGGGCAGGACTCCGGGTGCACGATCGGGGCAGAGATGACTCTCATCTCTCGGTGAACCGACCGTCCAGGGCAAACCCGTCGTGAGGCGGGGACGCAAAGCCAGGGACCTCTGCCTTCGGCGGAGGCAGCCCGGCTGCCGGCGGAGATCCGCAGCCGCACTCGAGGTGCAGCGATGAGGGCGAACCTGGCGCGCTTCATCATGGCTGGGGCGAACGCGCCCTCGGCTCTCACTTCGGGCGAGTCGGACAGGTTGGGTCTCACGTGAAGAAACTGATCAGGTCGCAGGCCTTCCGGGTCCTGCTCGCCCTCGGAGCGCTCGGCAGCTCGGCAGTCGTGCTCGAAGCTGGTCGGCGCTGGTTCTAGCAAACAGGGTCGATTGACCCTGGCCGCAACGCGGGCCGCCGGATCGACCGGCGGTCCGTCCGATTCAGGACACCGGCGGGCTAGGACGGCCGGCGGCGTTCCTCGTGGACGACGCTGCGCAGCAGGAACATCACGTTGGCTGGGCGTTCTGCCAGCCTGCGCATGAAGTACGGGTACCACTCGCGACCGTAAGGCACGTAGATCCGGACCCGATAGCCCGCCCCGACGAGCTGCTGCTGCAGGTCGCGCCGGATGCCATAGAGCATCTGGAACTCGAACCGGTCGCGCCCCAACCCCTCCCGCTCGACCAGGTCGGTAGCGGCCCGGATCATCCGGGGGTCGTGGGTGGCCAGGGCGGGCGAAGCGCCCTCGCGCAGAAGCCGGCCGAGCAGGGTCAGGTACGACTCGTCGACCTCCGGCTTCGTCGGGAAGGCGACCGCGGCGGGTTCCCGGTACGCTCCCTTGCACAGCCGGACCGGAGCCCGCTCGGCGATCAGGGCGGTGATGTCGTCGGCACTCCTGCGCAGCGCCGCCTGGATCACGACGCCGCTGGCCGGGTTGATCGCCCGGAGCTCCCGCCAGATCGCCAGCGTCGAGTCCGTCCTGGCGTGGTCCTCCATGTCGATTCGGACGAACGCACCGGTCGCCGCAGCCGCCTCGAAGACCCGGGCCACGTTCGCGCGACACAGCTCAGGCGACAAGTCGAGGCCCATCTGGCTGAGCTTGAGGCTGACGTTGCCGTCCAGGCCACGCCCCGCCAGGGCGTCGAGCAACTCGAGATAGCGATCGGCGGCCGCTGTGGCGGCGGCCTCGGACTGGACCGACTCGCCGAGGACGTCGACGGTGGTCCGGCGGCCGGCCGCACGGAGCCGGTCGAGGGCATCGAGCGCCTCGACCAGCGTCTCGCCGGCCACGAATCGCTGGACCATCGAGCGGGTCAACGACAGTCGGGTCGCCAGACGCCCGACTCGGGGCTGGCGCGAGAGGGACAGGATCGCCGAACGCATCGCCCGCTCGGGCAGTTCGCCGATCGCCGTCATCGGTCCGCCGGCCTCAGCCGGCCGCAGCTTCGTTGAGGACGTGCAGCTTGAGGAAGGCCAGGATCCGCTCGAACCCATCGCGCCGGTTCGCCCGCTGTTCCCAACCGTGACCCTCCTCCTCGTACCACCGGATCTCGTGGTGCTTGTCCTCGATGACCAGTGCTTCGAGCAGCTTCTCACTCATCAGCGGCACAACCCGGCGGTCCTTCCGGCCGTGCAGCACGAGCAGGGGCGCCTCGATTCGCTCGGCCCGGTAGAGCGGCGATCCACGCCGATAGGCCAGGGCGCCCGCCGGATCGTCGGGGCTGCCCATCTGGCGGTGCAGGTCGATTCGGCCGGGCCGATCGCCGTGGCGGTAGCTCTCGGCGATCTCCGAATCGCCGTACAGGTCGACGCCGGCTCGCCACAGCGACGGCTCCTCGACGAGGCAGCACAGGGTCAGGTACCCGCCGTAGGACCCGCCGTAGACCGCGAGCCGCCCGTCACACCACGGTTGCTGCTCGAGCCAGCGGGCGGCATCAATGCAGTCGAACGCGTCAGCGTGGCCCCATTCGCCGCGATTCGCCTCCCGGAACGCCCGACCGTAGCCCGTTGACCCGCGGAAATCCACATCAAGGACCGCAAAGCCCTCACGGACGAGGAGCTGCTTGAAGGGCTGCCAGGTGCGCGCGTTCTGCCACGTGGGACCACCGTGGGTATACACGATCGCCGGAACCCGGCCAGCGCCCCGCCGGCCCGTCGCCCCCGCCGGCCGCCACAGGGTCGCCTCGATGGGCAGGCCGTCCCGGGCGTTGAACCGGATCCGCTCGGGCTCGGTCCAGCGGGCGTGGCGCAGGACCGCCGGCAACGAGTCGGTCAGTGCCCGCGGCTGGTTCCGTTCGCCCGCAACTCCGGGCACCGGCAGGAGCCACAGGTCCTGCGGACGTCGCTCGCTTTCGCCGATCGCCAGGACCTGGCTGCCATCAGCCGACCAGGCGATCGCCCGCCAGACGCCCGGCCATGGCTGGATCGCCCGGCCGGCGCCGGCCGCCGGGATCGGCGCCGCGTTCTTCGGCGGCCGACCAGGCGATCGCCGGACCTGGACCCCACCCTCCGCAAGTGGGGCGACCACCAGGTCGACCAGCCCATCGTGGACGGCAATGTGGGTGAACCAGCGGCCGTCCGGCGACGGCAACGCGACCGAACCGAACCCGCCGGTCGGCTCACCGTGCTCCTGGACGCCCGACGTGAGGATCGTCCGCCCGCGCAGATCGGGGCCGACGCGGACCACCTGGAACCAGCCGTCGGCGTCGGAGATCAGGAGCAGGGCTCCGTCGGAGAGCCAGCGCGGACCGCATTCCCAGGCCCCCTGGGCCTCGATTCGATGCTCGGCGCCGGTCGCGACCTCGAGGATCGAGACGGTCGAGCGCCAGTCGTCGACTTCGCGCTGGGCAACGAGGGCGAGTCGGGTGCCGTCGGGTGCCCAGCTGAAGTCGTCGACGTCCAGGCCGGTCGGCGTCAGCGGGGTTGCTTCGGCTGGTTTCGGATGGCGGGCCGGCCGGCCCCGACGCGGGATCGGCGCATCGATCAGCCAGACCTGGGACCAGCCCCGTCGGCGCGACACGAAGGCGAGCCGGCTGCCGTCCGGACTCCAGCGCGGGGAGCTGTTGCCGGCCGGATGCTCGGTCACCCGGACCTGGCGCGAGCCGTCTGTTCCGATGACCCAGACCGAGCCGTCCCTGATGAAGGCCAGCCGCCGGCCATCGGGCGACCAGTGCGGATCGCTGACCGACTTCTCGGACGCGGTCAGCTGGATGGCCGGGCCGCCGCGCAGCGGCAGGATGAACAGCTGGCGCGCATCGGCCGCCTCCTGGGTGTAGGCGACGAAACGCTGGCGGGGATCGAGTCGGTACTCACGGGCTGCGTCGAAACCCAGGATTCGTTCGATGGCCAAGGGTTCGGACGAGGTGACGGCGGCCGCGTCAGCGATCAGGGAGGGCATGACCCGGATATATCACAGCAGACCGCCTTGCGACATCGGGAGATCACCGTATTGACGGGTTCAGGTGGGCGTGACACGGCTAATTGCGCATCAAATTGGCCCGACCATCGTCTCGAGCGGCTCACCGGGCGCTGGCCGCGGCGTGACCCGGATGAACCACTCATCGCCGAGCATCCGGTCGACCATCTCCGGTGAGCCACGCTCGCCGCCCATCCCGCGGGTCTGGCTGGCATGTGCCGCCAGCGCGGCGACCTTCCGGCTCACGACCGAACGAACGTCGACGTGGGTCGTGAAGTCCTCGTCCGGGCGGGCCAGCTCGACGAACCTGCGTTGCTGGGCCAGATCGTCCGCCGTGGGCTCGCGGGCCGCTGCGCCGCCCTGCCGGGCGGCCTCCTCCATCAGCCGGCCCATCTCCGGCAAGGAGGAGCGCTGGATCGCGCAGTGGTAGAGGGCGAGGGGGCCGCCCGGCTCGCTGGCTGCTCGGCGGAACGCGGTGCTGGCAAGCAGGGAGATGGCGACGTGGTCGGGGTGACCGTAGATCCCGCCGGGGTCGAAGGTGATGATCAGCGAGGGCCTGAACCGCCGAATCTCGGCCACGATCCGCGCGATCGCTTCCTCTGGATCGGCCAGCCTCAGCGAGCCCGGCTTGGGACCCCAGCCCTCCATGCCCGAGTCGCGGTAGCCCAGGAAGACCGGCGCTTCGATCCCCAGGGCGGCACATGCCGCGCGTAGCTCGGAGAGGCGTATCTCGGGATCCATGGCGTGATCGCCGTCGTTGCCCTCCCCGCCCTCGTCACCGTTCGTGGCGCACACGACCCGGACCCGAGCCCCCCTCTCGGCCGCGAGGGCCATCGTCCCGCCAATCGAGAAGGTCTCGTCGTCCGGGTGCGCAAAGATCGCGAGCAATCCGCTCGGCGCGTCGGTCACCCCGGCCAACCGCTGCGGACACACCACGGCGCGACCATCGCCAGGTGCGCCCGAACATGGCCGGCCAGGTCCCAATAGGTCCAGTCCCAGCCGTCGCTCGAGCGGAACTCGCCCTGATCGAGCTCGTGCGCGGCAGCGCGGATCCGCTGGCGGGCTACCTCCAGGCGGTGGCGGACCTCGGCCCAGGGCAACGGCCTGAGCAACTCGAGATTCCGGGCATTCCAGGTATCGAGCCCCTCGGCCGGTCCGCCCCGCCAGCCGCCGCTGCGGAGGTGCTCCTCGATCGCCGCGGCACCCTCCTCGAACCAGCTGCCGAGGTGGGCGACGTGGTCCTTGAGGGACCAGTCGGGGGTTACCCCGAAGACTTCGCGAAGTGGTGCCGGGACCGAGTCCACGAGCTGGCCGAAGGCACGGAACAGGTCGGCCTCCTCGGCCCAGAAGGCGACCTGGTCGGCGGCCCGGTCGCCCGTTCCGATCATCGGGTCCAGCCCGAACGGATCGCCCTCCACCTGGCGCTCGCGCAATCGCTCTGCCCACGGCTCGACCACCCCGAGATGATCGAGCTGGTGGCCGTGCAGGGTCATGTAGATCCAGCCCCAGGCGTCATCGCCATGCAGGACGTCGGGCGGGAAACGCTGGGCGAGCTCGGTCAGACGCGAAATTGCCGTGCCGATGCGACTCCGGACCTCGGCCGGATGAATGCCCTCCCAGCGCTCACGCAGCGTCTCGTTGAAGTGGTCGAAGTCACCCCCGTCGAACTCCTCGTCGGTCGGCCAGCGGCCGGAATCGAGAGCCTTCTGGACGATCTCGACGCCGATCTCGGCCCAGCCCCCGATATGCGCGGCATGGTCGCGATAGGACCACTCGGACCCGCCCGCGTCCGAGGCCGATGCACCCGGCAGGCGCCAGGCTGCGTCGTCGAGGCCGGCCCACGTGGCGCAGAACCGGTCGAGGATCGCCCGGCCATCAGCGAAGAAGTCGCGGTCGGGGCCTCGGAAGTCGATCGCTCGAAGGTCGCCGAGCGAGGCCCGGCGCAGGTCGATGGTCAATGCCGCGCCCGACCCGCCGGTCGGTTCCCGGGCTGGTCGTGCTGCCTGCCGACGCCGGCCCGGCGCGTCACCGTGCCGGTCTCGCGCTCGACGCTCGCCTCGAGCTGCTCGCCCAGTTCCACGGTTCGCCGGTAGGCGGCCCAGACCGCCTCGGAGAACACGGTCCGAAGGCGGCCCGACTCAAGCTCATGGAGGGCCGCCGCGCTTGTCCCGCCGGGCGATGTCACCATATTCCGGAGCACGGCCGGATGGTCGCCGCTGTGCTTGGCGAACGCCGTGCTGCCTTCGAGCGTCTCGATCACGAGGTCGTGGGCGACGTGGCGCGGGAAGCCGAGATGGACGGCCGCGTCGATCAGCGCCTCCATCACCAGGAACACGTAGGTCGGGCCGGTTCCGCTGACCGCGGTGGCCATCGCCACGAATTTCTCGTCGTCGACCTCGAGCTCGGTTCCCAGGGCCTGCAGCAGGGCGCGCGCCTGGCTGCGCTGTTCCTCGGTGGTGTCCGGCGTGGCGAACCAGACGGTCATCCCGCGGCCCAGGCGGGCGGGTGTGTTGGGCATGCTCCGGACGATCCGGCGATGACCAAGGAAGCCTTCCAGGGCAACGGTCGTCGCCCCCGCGATCACCGACAGGACGAGCTGACCCGGGCGGAGGTGCTGACGCAGCTCGCCGCCGACCCGGCTGAGCATCTGGGGCTTGATCGCGAGAAGGATGACATCCACCTCGTCAATCGCCTGGACGTTGTCGGGAACGGTCCGGATGCCGTACTCGCGTTCGAGCTCCTGGCGGCGCTCCAGCCGGGGATGGCTGGCGGTCACCTGATCCGGCTCGACCAGCCGGCCCCGGAGCAGGCCGGCGATCATCGCCTCGGCCATCACGCCGGAACCAACCGTTGCGATGCGGCGGCCCGCAAGAGGGGACATGGTCCGAGTATACGGAACCTAGGCGGTGGCGCTGCCCAGCAGGAAGAAGCGTGACGTCGTCGTCACTTCGGCCCGGCTGAAGCCGGCGGCGCGGAGGGCGGCTTCGAGCTCGGCCGGTTGCCAGTAGACCTTGACCACCCGGAATTCGCGACCGTCGGCCAGGCGGCGCGGCGCGACCTCGACCTCCGCCGAGACTTCCTGATCGACGGCGCCCGAATGCGGATCGGGGCGCGAGTCGATGAACGCGAAGAGACCGCCGGGCTTCAGCCAGCGTCGGGCAAGCTCGAGGAATTCGGTCAGGCGGGCGCGCGGAACATGGCTCAGCCAGAAGCCGCAGTAGAGCGCGTCGACGGCCCGGTCGGGCTCGGCCCACGCATCGCGGACGTGGATATGCGCACGCAGGCCATGGGCGAGGAGCCTGTCGCGAGCGCGGTCGAGCGGGAGCTCGTTGGCGTCGTAGAGCGACAGGACGCCCTTGCCAGCGAGGAGGGCCGACCACCAACCGGTCCCGGCCGCGAGCTCGACGATCTCGCCCTGGATCGGCAGTCCATCCAGCCACAGCGTCGCGCTGTCGAGGTCGGCAGTCCAGGCCAGGTCATGGACCGGGCCGCGCGAGTAGCGCCCGGTCCGCAGGTACCAGTCGTCGTACTCCGGGGCACGGGCCGCGTAGTACGCCTTCATCTCCCCGGACAGATCCTCAACGGGGGGCACGCCGTCCGCAGGCGCCGACGTGCCCGGCGCGCCGGCCGACCGCTCAGCCAGCGCCGCCTTCAGCCGAAAGCGCAGGAAGCCGTTCTCGCCCGCCCGACCGACACAGGCAGGACAGAGCTGGGCGTAGCCCTCCAGGTCGTCAGGTGAACCGACGACGTGGGCCGTCCCACACCACAGGCAGTCGAACGCCGTCCGGAACGCCATCGCCTAGTCGACCCGGGTCCAGCTGCCGCCGGGCGCGCTGCCCGCGGCGCCCTCCGGGTCGAACAGCTCGGCCAGCAGCTCCATGCCGTCGATCACCCGCGGTCCCGGCCGGCTGAAATAGGCCGACCCGTCGACGCAGAAGACGCGCCCGTCGCGGACGGCCGTGAGCCCAGTCCAGGATGCCGGCCGAGGCGTCCGGGCCCACTGTTCGAGACCGTCCGCGAGATGAAAGCCGCAGGGCATCAGGACGAGCATCTCAGGATCGACGTCGCGGACGGCATCCCAGCTCGTCTCGACCGATCGGCCGCCCTCGCTGCCGAGGAGGTCCCAGGCCCCGGCCCGCCGAATCTGCTCGGGTACCCAATGGCCCACGGCGAACGGCGGATCGAGCCACTCAAGGGCCACGATCCGGCGCGGGGTGCGGCCGGCTTCGCGCCGGGTGGCCACCCGGGTCTCGATCCGGCCCAGCCGTTCGCGCAACCCACCGACCACCTCGACCGCCTCGTCTTCGGCATCGGTCATCGCCCCGACCGTCGCGATCGTGTTGAAGATCCCCTCGAGGCTGGTCGGCTCGAGGGACACCACCCTGATGTCGGCGTCGATCGCGCGGGCGACCGCGTTCACCTCGCGATAGCTGAGGGCGCACGCCGGGCAGAGCTCCTGGGTGAGGATCAGGTCGGGCTCCGCAGCCTCCAGGGCGGCCTCGTCGAGCGCGTACAGCGACGAGCCGCCATGGACCGAGTGCTCGACGAGCCGATGGATCTCGCGGCTCGACGCATCGGCCTCGGCGTGCACCCTCCTGGTCATCACCGGCGTACCGGCGATCTCCGGCGGCCAATCGCATGCATGGCTGATCCCGACGAGCTCGTGGGCCAGGCCCAGGGCGCACACGATCTCGGTTGCCGACGGCAGGAGCGAGACGATTCGCACGATCCGAGTCCAGTCCGGGCTGCGCGCCAGCCCTGTCCGACCGCGCCGGCCGGGGAGTCGGCCCGATCAGCGCGGCTTGAGGGCGTCGAGGGCGACACGCGCCGCAGCGCGGTCACTGAACCAGGTCGCCTCAATCGGCGTGTAGGCGGCCCACTCGGCCGGCAGCGACTCCTCCGGGAAGATCGCGGTGACCGGGCACTCCGGCTCGCAGGCGCCGCAATCGATGCATTCGTTGGGATCGATGAACAGCTTCCGGTCGACGCCCTCCTCGAAATGGATGCAGTCGACGGGACAGACGGAAACGCACGACTGGTCGATCACATCGACGCACGGCTCCGCGATCACGTAGGTCATCCGATTGCACTCCTGGCTGCGTCGAGTTCGAGGCCTGGATCAGGGTAGCATCCCGGGCCGGACGAAGCGGATCGCCGCCTGCATCCCCTTGGCCCAGTGTCCGGGAATGTGACAGCCGATCAGGAGCGGCCCCGGATCGCCCGGCACGGTCCAGAGCAGGTCGACCCGCTGGCCCGATTCTACGACGATTCGCAGGCCGGCCAACGCCGGCGGAACGGACACGAACGGAGTAGGGCCCGGCGGCGGGTTGGCAACGGCCGCTTCGGCGGCCTCCCAGGCGTCCTGGACCGGCCCATCGCCGATCACGACCTCGTGCACGACCAACCCGCCGTTGATCACGTGGAGCAGGACCGTCTCGCCGGGCACGAGGTCAACCTCGGACGGCAGGAACGAGTAGTCCTTGGTGATGATGTTCACGTCGCGCGGGTGGCCCGGCGTGCCCGGCGAGATCGGTGGCGTGGCCACGGAATCGGCCGCGCAGGCAGCCACCAGCAGGCCCACCAGAACTGGCATGGCAACGGCCGAAGCGCGAATGCCGGCCAGGCTGTTGCGAACCGTGCGCACGAACCCAGTCTAGATGGCTCCACCGCTTGACACCGGCGGCCCGCATTCGGCACAGTGCCCGCCATCCCGGACGTCCGTCCCAACCGCTCCGGCGTGGATCCTGCTCGATCGAGGCAACGTTTGGCGATCCCGCCCCTCCCCCAGACTCCGGCGGCCGGATCGTCGCGCGAGCCGGCACCTGCGGCGGCCCGTTCGGCCGTCCGCCTCGAGGGTGTCCGCAAGCACTACGGCGACGTGGAAGCCGTCGCCGGAATCGACCTCGACATCCGGGACGGAGAGTTCTTCTCGATGCTCGGGCCGTCCGGGTCGGGCAAGACCACTACGCTCCGGATGATCGCAGGGTTCGAGCTCCCGTCGGCCGGCCGGATCCTGCTGCTGGGCGAAGACGTCAGCAACAAGGCGCCGTTCGAGCGCGACGTCAACACGGTCTTCCAGGATTACGCCCTCTTCCCGCACATGAACGTGGCCGAGAACGTGGCCTACGGACTCGTCATCCGCAAGGTCCCCGCCGAGGAACGCCGCCAGCGCGTCGCCGCTGCGCTCCTGATGGTCCGCCTCGACGGCTTCGACAAGCGCCGTCCGAGTCAGCTGTCGGGCGGCCAGCGCCAGCGGGTGGCCCTCGCCCGCGCCCTCGTCAACCGGCCCCGGGTCCTCCTCCTCGACGAACCTCTCGGCGCGCTTGACCTGAAGCTCCGCGAAGAGATGCAGATCGAGCTGAAGGCGATCCAGCATGCCGTCGGGATCACGTTCATCTACGTGACCCACGACCAGGAAGAGGCGCTCACGATGAGCGACCGGATCGCGGTATTCAATCACGGCCGGATCGAGCAGGTCGGCTCGCCGGCCGAGGTCTACGAGCGACCGACAACGGCCTTCGTGGCCGGTTTCGTGGGAACCTCGAATCTGCTCCGGGGCGACGTGGCCGAACGGGTCTTCGGAAGTCCTGGCACGTTCACGGTCCGGCCCGAGAAGATCCGGCTGGCCGAGCCGGGGGCGGCCATCGCGACTGACGAGATCGGCGTCGACGGCCGGATTCGCGAGGTCGTCTACCTTGGCTCGGAGACGCGCTACCACGTGGCCCTCGACGCGGGTTCGGAGCTCGTGGTCACGCAGCAGAACCTGAGCACCTCGTCGATGCAGGCGCTGGCAGCCGAAGGGCGCCCGGCTCGCCTCATCTGGAAGCGTCTGCACAGCCTGTCAATCAATGCCTGAGCGACTTGGAGGAGGAGCGATGAAGCACCGGACTGTCCTGACCGTGGTGGCCACGGTCGGCCTGCTCGCGGCGGCCTGCAGCAGCGGCGCCACGACCGCACCGGCGGCGAGCACCGGCGGCGGCTCGCCCGTGGCCTCGGCCGCGAGCCCCAGCAGCGC
>JADGQK010000066.1 GCA_017881915.1 Chloroflexota bacterium
TACACGCTGGCCGCCGACCGCGGCAACGCGCTCCTGGCGTCGCTCCAGGATGCGCTCCACCCGGCGGTCCTGCGTCTGATCGCCAGTGTCGTCTCGGGCCCCGACGAGGCTGGCATCCCCGTTGCCGGGTGCGGTGAGCTAGCCGGCGATCCAGCTGGGGCGCTCGTCCTGGTCGCGCTCGGCGTCGACGAGTTGTCGGCCGACGCGGCCTCGCTTGACGGAGTCCGCGCAGCGCTCGCCCAGGTGACTCGGGGCGAGCTCGACGAACTGGCACGGACGGCCCTGGCCGCGCCGCTGGCTGAGACAGTGCGGGCCCAGGCGACGGAGCTTGCCCTGCGCGGCCGCCGCGACGATCGCCCGCCGCGCGCTCACCGGGCAGCCCGCAAGACCTGATCGGAGAGACGGGCTCTGAGCGGCGGAACGAGGCCAGCGCCAGGGCGCCGCAGCAAGGCTTACGGGCTTTGGCTCGGCGCCGGCTGCGAGCGACCGATGGCGACGATCTTCCCGAGATCCGTCCCCACGAAGATCCGGCCATCGACAATGGCCGGCACGTTCGGGGCACCCTGGACCTTGAACTTCCAGCGTTGCGTGCCGGTGAGCGCGTCGACGGCATAGATGAATTGGTCGGCGCTCGGGACGTACAGGACGCCGTCGACGAGGCCCGACAGGAACCCGACCCCGCCGCCGGTGTGGAACGGCCAGCCCGGGGCGACAACACCGGTCTTCTCGTCGAGGCGGTAGACGTTGCCGTTGTTGCTCGAAACGTAGACCGCGCCGTTGGCGACGGCGCCGTTGTACAGCGGCTGACCATCCGGCGTCGCGAATTGCCAGCGGTCCGTGCCGTCCCGGACGTCGAGGGCCGAGATCCGGTCGCCCGGCCCCACCTCGAGCAGGCCGCTCGCGACGAACACGAGTCCGTCGGCGACCATCGGAGTGGCGACCTCTCCGGGTCCCAGATTGTCCCTGTTCCAGCGGACCTCACCCGTCGCGGCGTCCAGCGCGTCGAACCGCCCGCCGGTCGCACCGGCGTAGACGACGCCGTCGGCGACCGCGACGCCACGGCTCACCGGCGCCCCGAGCGACTGCTCCCAGCGTTGTTTCCCGGTCGCCGCATCGAGCGCGTAGACATTGCCGTCGTCGCTTCCCGCGAACAGCACGCTGCCCACGATCGCCGCCGAGCCGCGGACGCGTCCGGCTGCCGAGAATCGCCAGGCGTCCATGCCCGTCGCGACGTCCAGTGCGACGACCTCGCCCGCGTCCGTTCCGACGAAGACCCGCCCGTCGGACACCGCCGGCGAGCCGTCGACCGGGCTGTGCAGCTCCCTGGTCCAGCGGGCTACGTGCGTGACCTCGTCCAGCGCCTGGACGGTGCCGCTGTCGTCGGCGACATAAACGGTCCCCGCGACGACCGCAGGCATGACCGCCACCTTGCCCTTTGCGCTGACCTGCCAGAGGAGCGTCGGATCGCCGGCCGGACCGGGGCCCGGCATCACCCCGGTCCGCTCGGGTCCACCCCGGTACATCGGAACGCCGAGCGGGCCCGGCTTGGGCCGCGACGACAGGACCACGATCGACGCGACGAGCACCAGCAGGGCCACGACCAGGAGGAGCGCCCAGGCCAGGCGGGCCGCGGGAAGGAAGCTCCGCCCGCCGATCGACCAGCCCGGCCGAGCCTTTGCCTGGGGGGTCGCCACGAGCGCGTCATGGATGCGGTCAGTCATGCCCAACGTCAGGCTGGGGCTCGCCGCCGGCGCGAGGGCCGCCTGGAAGATCGCGTCGTTGCGTTCGCGCTGGCTCATCGGTCTTCCGCCTTCAGCGCCGCGTCGAGGACCCGTCTCGCCCGGAAGAGGCGCCATTTGACCGTGCCGATCGGGATCCGGAGGATCCCCGCGATCTCAGCCAGCGGCCGCTGCTCGACGTAGTGGAGGGCGATGAGCGCCCGAGCGTCCGGGTCGAGCCTGGTGAAGGCGCGCCGGACGGCCTCCGCCTCGACGATCGCATCGGGCGCTCCCCCGGTCGAGGCTCGGGCCTCGACGATGCCGTGGGTAGTGTCGTCGACCTCGATCTCGCGCACCCGGCGGCGGTTCTGGCTGCGGAGGAGCCCACGGCAGGCATTCACGACGATCTGCGATAGCCACGGGTCGAAGCTGGTCCGGTCGCGCAGCGTCGGGAGCTGGCGCCATGCGTGGACGCTCGCTTCCTGGACCGCGTCGCGAGCGTCGGCTTCGCTCCGGGTGATCGCCACGGCCAGCCGGCACAGGCGCGCGAGCCTGGGCCGAAGGAGGGCGTCGAACGCCTCGACCTCGCCCCGGGCGGCCCGATCGAGCAGGAGCATCTCGCGGTCGGCGACCGGCGCGACCCGATCGGCGACGGCAGGCGACGACCCGCCGAGGTCGGTCATCGGTCGCGTCCGATCCGGTCGTCGATCATGCGCGGGTCATGGCTTCGGAAGCTCGAGTTTGCGGATGAACGGCTCGGAGAAGAACGACGTGTAGAGGGCGCCGCCCTTCGGGTCAAGGGCGATCGAATCGGCGTCGCCCGGCCAGGCGTGGAGGACCTTGCCGGACCCGTCGAGCTCGTAGATCGGCTCGGTCGTGATCGGCGAGTCATACGAGCTGATCGTGGGGATGAAGAGATGTCCCGCAGCGTCGATCGCCATGCCTCCGACGTAGGCGCCCGTGCTCGACAGGTCGAATCCCGGAAGCTGGTGGCCGTCGGCGTCGTAGACAAGGATCGTCGGTCCGTCGCCGACGTAGACATGGCCCTTCGAATCGGCCGCCATGAAGAAGACGTTGGTATCCGATGTGACCGTCCGGACATACGCTCCGTCCGAGTTGAACTCCTGCACGTCGCGGCGGTCGGTGTCGGCGACGTAGATGTGGCCCTGTCCATCGGATACGACCCAGGCTGGGTTGGCGAACTGGCCGTCGTCTGTCCCGAACGAACCCCAGGCCCTGACGAAGTGGCGGTTCGTGTCGAACTTCTGGATGCGGTGATTGCCCGTATCGGCGACGTAGAACGTCCCGTCGGGATCGAAGGTGATATCGCCGTACGCTCCGCCTGTGCCGGCGAAGTTGAACTGGCCGTTTCCGGTGCCTGGCGCGCCCCAGGACCCGAGATACTTGCCATTCGGGCCGATGATCCAGAAGCTGGAGTCGTATTCCGAGGAGACCCAAAGGTTGCCGTCCGGGGCGACGGTCGGGCAGCAGCCGCCATCCTTCGGCGGTTTCGGGCCGCCAATCTGCCAGAGCTGCTTGAGCGCGGGCCCCGGTGCCGTTGCCGCGACGACGAAGGGGGCGGGAGTCGGAGCCGTGGCCGGTGAGGTCGCCGGGCTCGACGCCGTCGGCGTGACGGACGTGACCAGGCTCGACGCTGCCGGGGCCGACGAGGTCGGGGCCGTTGGGGTACCGACGGCCGGGGCGCCGGTCGCGGCTGGACTCGCCGAGCCGCATCCGGCCACGACCAGGGCGAGGCCCACGGCGACCGCTGCCCGAGCCACTCTTCCCATGCTCACCAGATCCCTCCTCACGTTGTGTTGCGCACTGTGCACGTACGATGCCGCCGGGGCCAGAACGGTTTGCATCTCGCGCTGATTCATTTCGCCGAACCGGCGATCGCGACCAACATCCCGAGATCCGTCCCGACGAGGACATACCCGCCGACGACCGTGGGGCCGTACGGGACACCGCGATACGGGACCGTCCAGCGGATTACGCCGGTGCCCGCGTCCAGGGCATTCATCGCCCCGCCGTTCCCGGCGACGAACACGAGTCCATCGGCGATTGCCGGCACCGCCTCGTTCACCTCCTTGGTCGCGGTCGCCCACAGGATCGTCCCGTTCGCCGGGTCGAGCGCCGTGACCCGCCGGTCCTCGCCCACGATGTAGGCCCGGCCATCCACGACGGCCGGCGTATACACGACCGCCCGGGTCGGGCTCACGAAGCGCCAGCGCTGGGCGCCGGTCGCGGCGTCGAGCGCAACAACTCCATAGACAGAGCGGTCGCTGCCGTCGAGGCCGGTCGCCGCATAGACCATTCCGCCCGCGGCTGTGGGCGTGCCGATCCGGCCCACCTTGGACACCGCCTGCGTCCAGCGGATCCTCCCGTCAAGCAGCCCGATGGCAATCAGGTTCGGGCCGGCGCCGAGGTAGACGGTGCCATCCGCGATCGCAATCGAGCTGCCGACCGGTCCGTCGACCACCGTCGTCCAGCGGGTGGTCCCGGTCGGGATGTCGATCGCGTAGGCGGTGCCGGCCTTCGTCGCCACGACGGCGATCTCGCCATCCGCGGCGGCCGCACCGCTGATCGGCCCATCGGTGGCCAGCGTCCAGCGGGTCGAGCCGTCGGTGGCCGCCAGGGCATGGACGACGCCCGTCGAGTCGCCGACGATCACGAGCCCGTCCACGACCAGCGGCGACGCGGAGGCGTCCGCTCCGAGCTTCGCCTGCCAGCGCTGCACTCCCGTGTCGAGGCTGAGGGCGTGTATGACGCCATCGTTGCCAAGGAGGTAGACGATGCCGCCGACCACTGCCGGGGCCGAAGCGATCGGTGCGCCGGCCTTGAACGTCCAGGCGACCGCCGGCGTGCCCGACGGCACCGGTCCGGGCATCGCGCCGGTCCGGGCGGCATCGCCGCGGTAGGTGGCGACTGATCCTGCCGGGCCTGTTGACGACCTCGGCGTGGCCTGGCCGGACGCCCTGGCGCCGGACGGGTCGGGAGCGATCGCGTCGCTGGATCGGCCGGCGTTTGTGAATGTGCAACCGGCGACGAGGAGCACGAGCCCAGTGAGCCCGATGACGCGCCGCGTCGCCAGGACGGCCCGTCCTCGACCGTGCATCTCGTTCATCGTGGCGCCTCGAGAGGGTGGCCACGACCTGCGGCCTGCGACTGTACGATGCCGGCCGCTTCAGGCTGGTTTGTCGGGAGGCTCGCCGATCGCACCGGGCGCCTGAAGCAGGGGCTGGGTTCCCGTGCTGGGGTCAGCGCATGGGAGTCCGGCGTGACCTCGATCATCCCCGAGCCCGAACGCTTGCGGATCGGCGATCCGGCCAAGCTCGGTGGGCTCGTGCGGTAGGCCCGGCGCACCCCGGCCAGGTGGCCCAGAAGCGAACCTCGGGGCGTCCCTCGAGGCCGTCGCGATGACCTTCAGATTCCGTATTGACGCCCGCCGCCAGCGGGAGATAATGCGCGTTAGTAACGCGAGTTAGTCACGCGAGTTAGTCCCTCCTCAGGCGTCCGGTTCGGCCGTCCACTCCTTCACCCCGACCCCGCGCGGTTCGTCCAGATCGGAGGGCCCTTGACCGAGAGAAGGCGACGAGCGACGAGTGCGGACGTGGCCGCTCGGGCGGGCGTCTCACGCACGACGGTCTCGTTCGTGCTCAACGCGCGAACCGACGCCGGCATCTCGCCCGGGACGTGGCGCCGGATCGAGGAGGCCGCCCGCGACCTCGGCTACCACCCCCATGGGCCAGCCCGCGCGCTGGCGGGCGGTGCCTCGCTCACGATCGGCCTCGTCCTGCGCCAGTCGGCCGAGCAGGTCGCGGCCGACGCCCTCCTCGCCGAGACGCTCTGGGGCATTGCGGCCGAGGCCCGCACGGGCGGGTACCGAGTCCTCCTGGAGCCGCTGTCGCCCGACGGCGGCCGCTACAGCGACCTCCTCTTGTCCGAGCGGGTCGATGGGCTGATCGTCTCGGGCCCCCGGGTCGACGACGAGGAGCTCGCAGCGCTCGTTGCCGACGGCTTCCCGATCATCCTGCAGGGCTCCCTGCCCAACGTGCCGGCGCCCAGCGTGGACATCGACAACCGGGCCGGCGCGCGGGCGGCCGTCGAGCACCTGCTGGGACTCGGCCACCGCCGGATCGGCTGCATCACGAACGCCCCGCTTGCCTACACGGCAGCCGAGAACAGGCTCGCAGGTTACCGCGATGCCCTGGCCGCGGCCGGGATCGCGTTCGATGCCGACCTCGTCGCCGAGGGCGCCTTCGACGCAGCCAGCGGTCATGCCGCCATGACCAGCCTGCTCGACCGGCCGGACCAGTTGACCGCGGTGTTCGTGGCCAGCGACATCGTGGCATTCGGGGCGCTGCGCGCCCTGCGCGAGGCCGGTCGCCGGGTTCCCGCCGACGTCTCGGTTGTCGGGTTCGACGACATCCCGCTTGCCCGCCACTTCGACCCACCGCTCACGACGATTCGCCTGCCGGCCAACGCGCTGGGCGCAGCCGCCGGCCGGGCGCTCATTGATCGATTGGCCGGCCGGCCTACGAGCGAACGAACGCTCCTGCCAACGGAGCTGATCGTGCGCGAGTCCACGGCCGCCTGCCGCAACCATACGGGAGGGCCATGACAGGACTCAGGAGGAGGATCCAGCGCAACGGTCAGACAAAAGGAGGAGCTCATCCAATGATCCAACAGACACGCAGCATGCGCACCCGGGCGGCGACGGCGGTCGCCGTCATGGGCCTCGTCGTAGCGGCCTGTTCTGGCAATGCCAGCACAGCGCCGAGCGCGCCCGCCAGCGCCGCGACCAGCACCGGGCCGGCGCCGTCCACGAGCGCGGCCGCCCCGTCATCCGGTGCGTCCCTGGCCGGTCAGTCGGTGACAGTCATCGGCACCTGGGGAGGCACCGAGCAGGACGCCTTCATGGCGATGGTCAAGCCCTGGGAAACCCAGACCGGAGCGACGGTGAAGTACACCGGCACCCGTGACCTCAACACGGTCCTCACCACCGGCGTGGCATCGGGCGTCCTGCCCGACCTGGCCGGCCTCCCGGGACCGGGCCAGATGAATGAGTGGGCCAGCAGCCTGGTCGACCTCAGCACCGTCCTCGACACCAGCACGTACAAGTCCGAGACGGCCGCGCCGCTGGTCGACCTCGGCACGGTCAACGGCAAGATGATCGGAGTGTTCATCAAGACGGCCATCAAGGGCCTGATCTGGTACGACCCCAAGACCGTCGACTTCTCGAGCAACGCGCCGACGACGTGGGACGCCCTGACGGCCGCCATCGCCGCCAACAAGAGCAAGGCAGCGGCCCCCTGGTGCCTCGGCATCGAATCCGGAGCCGCGTCGGGTTGGCCGGGCACCGACTGGATCGAGGACTTCGTCCTTCGCCAGGCCGGCGCGGACGTCTACAACCAGTGGTGGCAGGGCAAGGTCAAGTGGTCAGACCCGGCCATCAAGGCCGCCTTCCAGTCCTTCGGCCAGGTCGTCGCCCAGAGCTATGGCGGGGCGACGGCCATCAACGCAACCAACTTCGCAAACGCCGGCGACCCGCTCTTCAAGACCCCGCCCGGCTGCCTCTTCCTGCACCAGGCCAGCTTCATCACCGGACTCGGCGCCTTCAAGACCTCCAAGTCGGGCACCGACTACAACTTCTTCCCCTTCCCTGACATCAACACCCAGTTCACGGGTGCCGTCGAGGGCTCGGGCGACCTGTTCGGGATGTTCCACAACACCCCGGCATCACAGTCGCTGATGGCCTACCTCGTGACGGCTCCGGCCCAGGACATCTGGGTCAAGGCCGGCGGGGCAATCTCCGCCAACAAGAATGCAACCGACTACCCCGACGACATCAGCAAGCGCTCCGCGCAACTGCTGGCCAGCGCCAAGATCTTCGTCTTCGACGCGTCGGACCTCATGCCGACCGCGATGAACAACGAGTTCTGGGCCGACATCGTCAAGTACGTCCAGCACCCCGACCAGCTCGACGCGATCCTGGCCGACCTGGACAAGACGCAGAAGGACGCCTACGCCCAGTAGTCACTCCTCCATCCCAGCGGGGGCGGCACGGAGCCGTCCTCGCTGGGCCACCGCTCGGAGGTTGCAGCGATGGATCCACGGCTGGTCACGGCCATCATCGTCGTGGTCGGGGTCCCAGCGGTCCTGGTCGGCTACATCTGGCTGACCGAGCGGGTGCTGGGATTCGTCGGCCAGCGTGCCCAGCCGCGATTGCGGCCGTGGCTCTGGCTCGCGCCCGCGCTCGCGTTCCTGATCGTGTTCCTCGTCTACCCGACGCTCGGGACGCTGGTCCGAAGCTTCCAGGACAAGGCCGGCGCCCACTTCATCGGGCTCGACAACTACGCCTGGTTCTTCACCAACGATTCGTCGTTGATCGCCTTGCGCAACAGCCTGATCTGGCTGGTGGTCCTGACCGCCATTACGGTCGGGCTCGGGCTGCTCATCGCGGTCCTGGTCGACCGGGTCCGCTATGAGACCGTGGCCAAGTCCGTGATCTTCGTCCCGCTGGCCATCAGCATGGTCGCCGCCAGCGTGATCTGGACGTTTATGTACGACTACCGCACCCCGCCCGATCCCCAGGTCGGCACGCTCAACGCGGCGCTCGGATCGGTCGGCATCGCACCCGTCGCCTGGGTCCAGATCTCCGACTTCGCACTCAACTCGATCCTGCTCGTCGTCGTGATGGCCTGGATGTGGACGGGCTTCTGCATGGTCATCCTGTCGGCCGCGCTGAAAGGCATCAATCCGGAGCTGCTCGAGGCGGCCCGCGTGGACGGCGCGACCGAGGGCCAGCTCTTCCGGCGGATCACCCTGCCGCTCCTGGCTCCGACGCTGGCTGTCGTCATGACCACGATGGTGATCACGGCCCTGAAGGCCTTCGACATCGTGTATGTGATGACCAGCGGCCACTTCGACACACAGGTCGTCGCCTACCAACTGATCAACGAGCTCTACAACTTCGGGAACAGCGGTCGGGCGAGCGCGATCGGCATCGTCCTGCTGTTCGTGATCATCCCGGTCATGGCCGTCAATATCCGCCGGTTCCGCGCCCAGGAGGCCATCCGATGACCGCCGCTCCGATCACCTCGGCCGCGGCCCGCCCGTCGGCCCCCGGACGCGCGGCGCGCTTCGTGCGCCGGCTCCCGCTCCACGTCGTCGTCATCTTCCTGATGGTTGTCTGGCTGATCCCGACGATCGGACTGCTCGTGAATTCATTCCGGCCGCCCGAGGCGCTGACCCAGTCCGGCTGGTGGACCGTGCTGTTCAAGCCATCCCAGCTCACCCTGGACAACTACGCCCATGTCCTGGCCCAGAGCAACATCAGCGCGGGTTTCGTCAACAGCCTGTTCATCTCGATCCCCTCGACCGTGATCCCGATCATGGTGGCCGCCTTCGCCGCCTACGCCTTCGCCTGGATGAAGTTCCCCGGCCGGGACATCCTGTTCGTCGCGGTCGTCGGCCTGCTCGTCGTGCCGCTTCAGTCGACGTTCATCCCGATCCTTTCGCTGTACGGCCCCAAGGGCCTCAACATCGCGGGTTCGTTCCTGGCGGTCTGGCTGGCTCATACCGGCTACGGCCTGCCGTTCGCGATCTACCTCCTGCGCAACTTCATGGGCGAGCTGCCCCGCGAGGTCTTCGAATCCGCCTCGATTGACGGCGCGAGCCCGGTGACCGCGTTCTTCCGGCTTGCCCTGCCCATGACGGTACCGGCAATCGCCGCCCTGGCCATCTTCCAGTTCCTGTTCGTGTGGAATGACCTGCTCGTCTCGCTGATCTACATCGGCGCCCAGAACCCGGACAACGCGCCGATGACGATCGTCGTGTCCAACCTGGTCAGCTCCCTCGGCGGTGGCTGGCAGTACCTGGCTGCGGCGGCCTTCGTGACGATGGCCGTGCCGCTGGCCGTCTTCTTCGCCCTCCAGCGCTACTTCGTTCGGGGCATCGTGGGCGGCTCGGTCAAGGGCTGACGACCGCCCAACCTCACCGCTACCCTGCCTGAAGTGTGATGTCCGACCAACGACCCCTCTATCCCGTCGACGCCTGGAGAATCCGCGAGCTCACGTTCGATCCGGCATACGCGGCACGCAACGAGACAATCTTCTCGCTGGCCAACGGGCACCTGGGCCTGCGCGGCAACCTCGAAGAGGCGGCCGGCAATGTCGCCCATGGGACCTATGTCAACGGGTTCTTCGAAGAGGCCCCGATCGCGTACGGCGAGGTCGCCTACGGCCTTGCCAGGAACCACCAGGTCCTCCTCAACGTCGCCGACGGGAAGCGGATCCAGCTCCACGTCGGCGACGATCCGTTCGACCTCGGCACGGGGACCGTCGAGGCATACGAGCGGTCGCTCGACCTGCGGACGGGGGTGCTCACGCGCTCCGTCCGCTGGCGCGCGCCGCGGGGCGCCGTCGTCGAGGTCGTCGCCCGCAGGCTCGTCTCGCTGACCCGGCCGAGCATCTCGGCGATCGATTACGCGGTGACCGTCGTGGACGGCGCCGCTCCCCTGCGAATCGTTTCGGCGATCAATGCGCGGGTGAACAACCAGGAAGTCTCGGAAGACCCGCGCGTCGGCGCCCACCTGCCCGAGGGCGCGCTGCGGACCGTGCATCGCGAGGCCTCGGGCACCTGGGGCGCGGTGGTCCAGCGGACCCGCGGTACGCGCCTCGCCCTGGTCGCGGCCGCCGACCATGACCTCAGCGGCGACGAGCCGGCGAGGTCCTCGACCCGGACGTCCTCGGTCGCGACCGAGGACGGCGTGGCCCTGACCGTGGACGCGAGCGCCGCGCACGGGGCGCGTGTCGTGCTCACGAAGTACCTGGCCTACTGCACGTCGCTCGACTACCCCGAGGACGCGCTCGTGGTCCGGGCCCGGGAGGCGATCGCCGAGGCCCGCGGGCGCGGCTTCGACAGACTTGTGGCTGAGCAGGTGGCGGAGCTGGAGCGGTTCTGGAGCATCTCAGACGTGGAGATCGAGGGCGACGGAGCGCTCCAGCAAGGCGTCCGCTTCAACCTCTTCAGCCTGTTCCAGTCGGCGGGCCGCGACGGCCGCACCAGCCTGGCCGCCAAGGGCCTCACCGGCGAGGGCTACGAGGGCCACTACTTCTGGGACACCGAGATCTTCGCCCTGCCCTTCTTCGTCTACACCCAACCCGCGATTGCTCGCTCGCTGCTGCGCTATCGCTGCGGGATCCTCGACAAGGCCCGGGCGCGGGCCGCCGAGATGAGTCAGCGTGGCGCGCTCTACCCGTGGCGGACGATCGGGGGCGAGGAGGCGTCTGCCTACTTCCCGGCCGGGACGGCCCAGTACCACATCAACGCCGACATCGCCTACGCGATCGGCAAGTACGTGACCGCGACCGGGGATCGGACGCTGCTCCTCGAAGGCGGCGCCGAGGTGGTCTTCGAGACCGCGCGATTGTGGGCGGACGTTGGCGACTACATTCCCGCGCAGGGCGGTGCCTTCTGCATCAATGAGGTGACCGGCCCGAACGAGTACACCGCCCTGATCAACAACAACTGCTACACGAACCTCATGGCCCAGGCCCACCTGCGCTACGCCGTGGCGCTGGCCGGCGAGCTGTCCAGGCTCGTGCCCGAAGAGTACGAGCGGCTGGCCGGCCGGATCGGTCTGGCGGAGGCCGAGATCGTCGAGTGGGGGCGCGCCGCCGACCTCATCCGGATCCCCCGCGATGACGGCCTCGGGATCCATGCCCAGGACGACTCGTTCCTGACCCGGGCGGCGTGGAACTTCGCGGGCACGCCTGCCTCGATGTACCCACTCCTGCTGCACTACCACCCGCTCGTCATCTACCGCCACCAGGTCCTCAAGCAGCCGGACGTGGTGCTTGCCCAGGTCCTCCTGGGGAGCCAGTTTTCGATGGCCGAGAAGAAGCGCAACTTCGACTACTACGACCCCCTGACCACCGGCGACTCGTCACTCTCGCCGTGCATCCAGAGCGTGGCCGCGGCCGAGCTTGGGTACGCGGAGCAGGCCTACGCCTACTTCATGCGAACGGCCCGGATGGATCTTGACGACGTCAACGGCAACGTGTCCCACGGCGTCCATGCGGCCGCCATGGCTGGCTCCTGGGTCTCGCTCGTCTACGGCTTTGGCGGCCTCCGCGACGACGACGGTCGGATCTCGTTTGCCTCGCGCCTGCCGGCCGCCTGGAGCCGCCTCCGCTTCCGTCTGCTGCTCGGCGACGCGCTCCTGCAGGTCAGCCTGACCAGGCACGAGGCGACCTACGAGCTGCTGGCCGGCGAAGCGCTGGAGGTCCGCCAATCCGGGCGGCCCCTCCGGGTCGTCGCCGGCACGCCGGTCACGATCGACCTGGATCCCCGGCTGGAGTGCGTGATCTTCGACCTCGACGGCGTCATCACGGACACCGCCGAGCACCACTTCCGGGCCTGGCAGCGGCTCGCCGCCGAGGTCGCCCTGCCCTTCGACCGCGAGCTGAACGAACGACTGAAGGGCGTCAGCCGGATGGAAAGCCTCGAGATCATCCTCGAAAATGCCGGGCGGACGGCGAGCCTGGAGGACCGGGTCCGCCTGGCCGAGCGCAAGAACGCCTACTTCCGGGAACTCATTGAGGCGATCACGCCGGGGGACCTCCTGCCCGGGATCGGCGGCCTCCTCGCCGGTCTTCAGGCGCGGGGAGTGAAGACGGCGATCGCCTCGATGAGCCACAACGTCTGGGACGTCGTGCGCCGGCTCGAGATCGAGCCGCTGATCGACCACATCGTCGACCCCGCGACGCTGGTCAAGGGCAAGCCCGACCCCGAGATCTTCCTGGCCGCCGCTGAGCACCTGGGCGTGCGCTTCGAGGACTGCGTCGGAATCGAAGACGCTCGAGCCGGCGTCGAGGCGATCAAGGCGGCCGGCATGGTGGCCGTCGGCGTCGGGCACGACCTGCCGGGCGCCGACTGGCTGGTGGCCGCCACGCCCAGCCTCACGGTCGACGCCCTCGAGGCACTTTTCCAGCTGCCAGACCGGCCCCAGGCTGCCACCCTGGCCCAGGCTGTCCGATCCGCCGGCTAGAGTCCGCGCCGATGTCAGAGCGCGGGGATCCCGTCCGCCACCTGCCCCACGTCCCGCCGTCGATCATCCCGGCCACGGACCTCGGCGGGGTGGCGGTCCTCAAGCGGGGCGGTGTCATCCTCCTGACCGACCCGGCCGGCGACGTCGTCCCCGACTCCCGGGGCCTGGGGCTCTACGTCGGCGACACGCGGATGCTGTCGTGCCTCGTCCTGCTGGTTGGCGGCGTGCGCCCGAGCGTGCTCCGGCCGGACCCGGGTGGGACGGACCGCGGCATGATCGTGCTAACCAACCCAGGGCAGCTCCGGGACCCCGTCGACCTTGGGTCATCGGAGCAACCGCTGGCCAGCCGCTCGCTGGTGATCTCGCGGGAGCGCCGGATGGACGGCGGCCTGCACGAGCGGCTAGCCCTGGACAATTACACCGATCACCCCGAGACGGTCCGGGTCGAGCTGCTCCTCGACGCGGACATGGCCGACATGTTCGAGGTCCGCGGCCTCGTTCGACCCCGCCGCGGGCAGCCTGGACTGATCGAGATCCGCGGAGACGAGGCCGGGTTCGAGTACCTGGGCCTGGACGGACGCCGGCTCCGAACGCGGGTGACGGCGGCTGGGGCTCGAATCGAGCCGGCGCCACCCGGCGCCGGTGCCGCCCTGCGCGTCACCTGGCGGCCGCGGATCGAACCTGGCGCGCGGGCCACGTTCAGCTGGTCGATCGTGCCCGACGTCCTGGAGCCTGACGCGAGTGCCGCGGACCACCCTGGGCGGACGAACCTCGAGGCCACGGCGGGCCTCCACCACCCGACGGGCATCCATTCGGACAGCCCCGAGTTCGACCGGGTCCTGGCCCGGGGAATCGCCGACCTGGACCTCCTCGTCACGGCCGGGCCCGGCCCCGGCCAGCGCTACCTCGCTGCTGGAATCCCGTGGTTCAACGGACTCTTCGGCCGGGACGCCATCCTGGCCAGCTTCGGCGCCCTGCTCCTGGATCCCAGCCTGGCCGTTGACACCCTCCGGGTCCTCGCGAGCTTCCAGGCCACGGCCGACGATCCGGCCCGCGACGCGGAGCCGGGCAAGATCCCCCACGAAGTGCGCGACGGCGAGATGGCCCGGACCGGTGAGGTGCCCTTCGGCCGGTACTACGGCTCGGTGGACGCGACACCGTTGTGGCTCATCCTCCTCGGCGAGACATTCGACTGGACCGGCGACCTCCGGCTGGTCGAGGAACTCTGGCCGAGCGCCCTGGCCGCGCTCAACTGGCTGGACCGCCACGGCGACCTCGACGGCGACGGCTTCATCGAGTACCGCCAGCGGGCACCGGGAGGCCTGCTCCAGCACGGCTGGAAGGATGCCCCGGATTCGATCCGCGATCGGGACGGCATGGTCGCCGACGGGCCGATCGCCCTGGCCGAGGTCCAGGGCTACGCCTACGACGCGCGCGTCCGGGTCGCCCGGCTGGCTCGCGCCCTCGGCGATACGGCGCTCGCCGAGCATCTCGAAACGGAGGCCGGACACCTGCGGGCCCGCTTCGACGCCGCCTTCTGGGTCCCAGACCGGGCGAGCTACGCGCTGGCCCTCGACGGTCGGAAGCGCCCGATGGACGCGATCGGCTCCAACCAGGGCCACGCCCTGTGGAGCGGGATCGTGAGCGAGGCCCACGCGCCCGCGGTCGCCGGGCAGCTCGCCGGCCCGGGTCTCGACTCGGGCTGGGGGCTGCGTACGTTCGCGGCAGGCCAACCCGGCTACAGCCCGCTCGGCTACCACACCGGGACCGTCTGGCCGCACGACACCGCGATCGCCGTGGCCGGCCTCCGCCGCGCCGGCTTCGACGCCCAGGCGACTCGATTGGCGAGCGAGTTGCTCGAGGCCGCCGGGTCATTCCCCGGAGCGCGCTTGCCCGAGCTCTTCTGTGGCTTCGGACGCGCCGAATTCGGTCCACCGGTGCCCTACCCGATGGCCTGCGCGCCGCAGGCCTGGGCCGCCGCCGCGCCACTCGCGATCCTGCGCGTGCTCCTGGGGATCCG
>JADGQK010000131.1 GCA_017881915.1 Chloroflexota bacterium
GCGCCGGACTCGCCGCGTCGCTCCTGTTCGGCGTCGGCGGCCTTCTGTACACGCTCGGCGCGCTCGCCCTCGCAACCCACCGTCCGGACCCGTGGCCGCAGGTATTCGGCTATCACGAGGTCTGGCATGCCGCGACGCTCGCGGCCGCCACCAGCCAGGCGATCGGCCTCTGGCTCCTGGCCGTCTGAGCAGGCGGCGCCCACGCCGTCCGGAGGCCAGAACGCCCAGAGCCGAACGGGAGTACCGGTTCCTTCGTTGGAGCAGCACGTCCATCGCGGGCACGCGCTTACCGTTCCCTGAACGCCCGTGGCCAACAGGCGAGTGAGATCGCAGAACCGTCTGGATCTGCAGGACTGGCCGTGGGTAGGGCACGGGAGTCGCTCTTCGCCCGCTTCCTCCAAGCGCACGGCTGGCTATTACGGGCATGGCCGAGACTGGACCGAGAGCCCGTCGATCCAGCCCCCGACACAGCTGATGCGGCCCGGGCGTCGGCCGTAGCGGGCGGGCCGGGCGGGGCCGCCCACCTGACTGAGTCCGGGTGGCCGCCGGCTCGCTGGTCGTCCGCAACGTCGCCGGCGAGCCGATGCCCACCCTGTCCCGCTGCCGGGCTCGCGGACCGGCCAGGCAGGATCGTGCCCATGACGCACCAGCTGCCCCTTTGGGATCTCAGTCTGAGGGTCGGACTCTCGGTGCTGTTGGGCCTGCTCGTCGGCGCCGAGCGGGAGTTCACCGTCAAGTCGGCGGGGCTACGCACCCATGCTCTGCTCTCCCTGGGCGCCTGCTTATTCACCGTCGCCGGCGTGGAAGCCGCCGGCGTGGACAACACGCGGATCGCCGCGCAGGTCGTCTCCGGCGTCGGATTCCTCTGCGGGGGGGCCATCCTGCGCGAGGGCGCGACCGTCCGTGGGCTCACGACCGCCGCCAGCCTATGGATCGCCGCGGCCCTCGGCCTCGCCTCTGGCCTCGGGAGCTGGGAGGCCGCCGCCGTGTCGGCCGTGGCCACGGTCGTCTTACTGATAGGGCTGCGACAGGTGGAACGTGAGTTCCTGCCCCGCAAGCGCCGCCAGGTGGTGACGATCGACATCGCCCCGGACAAGGAGGTGGAGCAGATAGTGCCTCAGCTTGAGTTGGCGCTGGGCCGCGCCGACCTCGTGACGCTGGTCGCGTCACGGTCGCGCGGCACCCGCGTTCAGCTGCAGACCAACCTGCCGACCCCCAGCAAGCTCCCCGCTCTCGCCGACCGCCTCCTAGATCTCGACGGGGTGGAGAGCGTCGACCTGCATCACTGAGCCACTCTCGGGTTCACGCCTGCCCGGCTGCCCGCCCGGGCTGCGTCGAGCGCGCGCTGGAAGGCCGCGTAGGCGTCACGCGAGAGCAGGATGAAGAATATCTGCGTGACCTCCGAGGGTGTGGCGAGGACCCGCGCCCACGCCCATGCTCATCGCGGAGAAGGCGACCGTGCGCGCCCCGACCTCATGCGCGACGCGCAGGCCCCGTACACGGCAGCGGAGGCGACGATCTGCTCGCCTCCTACCACCATGAGTCGAAACGGCAACTATGGGATGGGTTGTGGACGTGTGAGAATGTCAACCCGATCTGTCGCCGATGCTGCCACAGCCGGTGGCGGGGTTCAGGATGACCGTGACCAGGATCGCCGTCAGGACGATTGCCGTCCAACGTTCCAACGTTCGACAAGGCCCGACACCCGGCCTCTGCACGCGGCCGTCAACGGGGGCGAGCCCGCGTGGGCAGGGTCTCCTCATCCAGACCGCGCTGTACCAGCCACCGGGTCAGCGGCGCCGGCATCTCCGCCGGCCGGTCCCCCCAGTCGTAGACGACGATCGAGTGGGCGACGACGTCGTGGAACGCCTTTCGTCGGCGCCCGAACTCGATGCCCAGCAGGCCGATGAGAAAGATGCAGCTCAGCGGCAGCATCAGGATCCGGACGAGGTCGGCGCGCGCCCGCAACGGCTCACGGTTGTCCGATAGGACGCGCAGCCCGACGAGCCCCTTGCCGGGAGTCCGACCGGCGATCTCGGTGGTGCCCAAGATGTACAGAATCGCCCAGAGGATGAAGATCGCCAGCCAGAATGGTCCTCCGGACGTCAGCTCGATGTTCACATTGTTCCCGGTGAACAGGTTGAACAGGTAGGTACCCACAGACAGGCCGAAGGTGAACAGCACGCTGAGGAGCGCCACGTCGGCGGCGAACGCGAGCAGCCGGCTCAGCGGGCCGGCGAACTGGCCGGTCACCGAAGCGCCCTCCGCTTCCGCCACCGTCCGCACGTCCCGGCGCATCATCTTGTCGCCCATCCGCAGCAGCACCACGTCGATGCCCACGACCTGGCGCCGGCACAAGTCCAGGGTCGAGTAGGCCATCCCCGCGGCACTCTTGCCGACGAGGCTTTCGACCCTCGCCCGGGCCACGATCGCCTCCACGTCGACCCGCTTCACCAGAGCCTCGATGTCGACCCGGTCGAGCAGCTGCTGCACGTCGACCCGGTCGAGCAGCCGGTCCACGTCGACCTGGTCGAGCAGCCGGTCCACGTCGACGCGGTCGAGCAGCGCGTCGAGGGCGACCTGGCGCAGCATCTGGTCGAGGTCGGCGCGGTCGACGATGCGGTTGACATCGACCCGGTCCAGAACGCGGTTGATGTCCACCCGGTCCATGAGCTTGTTGACGTCGATCCGCTCCAGCAGGTCGTCCGGGTCGACCGCGTCCACCGCCGACGGCACGATGGTGCGCATCAGCCATCCTGCCGGGGAGGCGTGCTCGCCCTGTCCCACCTCCGGCCGCCTTCCGTTAGCGCCGGGCTTCACACCGAGCATCATCGCACCCGGCTCTCCCGCGGCGCGCCGGGCCGGCCGGGGTCGAGGCGTAACCGGTCTCGTGTCGCGTGAACGACGTCCCATTACGCGCTTGGCATGGGCGAGAACTTCGTCCTCGGGCTTGGTCCAGACGAACGGCTGGCCCGTTTGTTCCAGCTCCAGACACCGATTCCGTCGCGGGATGACTGTGGGGCGCGACGCCCCAAGCCGGTCGGTCGACCGCCGTCGTTCCCAGCCCTCACCGGAGAGCAGCACGATGCCTGCCCGCTGCGCCGGCCAGGGCCCAAATTGAGGGCGCCCTGATCAAAACGGTTCCACACACGATCAAGGGGTGGATGCCTCGGATCCGTGCTGTCAAGGAAGCCTGCCAGGTTCCCTAGGCCAGTAGCAGTCGCGTAATTCGCAGCGGGGGCGCGAGCGAACGGGCTCCCGCCCGCCATCGAGGGCCGGGGGACCGGAGTGGGACTGGTCCGACCCGAGGGCCCCACTGGCGCGGTTCGCAAATGATCACGGCTACTGTTTGGCGGCGAGCGACGCTGGCATGGGGTTGACATGCCCATCGAGGGGCGCGCCGGCGCGTTGCCAGGCTGGGGCCGCGAGCATGGATTACCCGCTGCTGAACGCGTTCTTGACGATGCTGTACTTCTTCCTCTGGATCCTGTGGATCTTCCTGGTTATCAGGGTCGTCTTCGACATCTTCCGAAGCCGTGACCTCAGCGGCTGGGGCAAGGCCGGATGGCTGATCCTCGTGATTGTCTTGCCGTTCTTGGGGGTCTTCATCTACCTGATCGCCCGGGGCGGCAAGATGCACGAACGCGATGTCGCGCAGGCCAGGGCGCAGAACGAGGCCTTCCAGGCCTCCGTGCGGGAAGCGGCCGGCCAGAACAGCGCCGACGAGCTTGCCAAGCTGGCCGACCTGCACAACAAGGGCGTCATCAGCGACCAGGAGTTCGAGCGGGGAAAGGCGAAGATCCTCGCCGCCTGACGTTGGCGACCCGGCAGGCCGCGCGGCACACGTCCGATCGACCCGGCCGCCGGCCCGCTCGGGCAAGCGCCCTGGTCACCCGCCGGCAGGGCCCCGAGCCCGCCGATTCAAACGGCCCGAACGTGACCGTCCAACAGGGTCGAGCGTGTTGGCCTGAGCCCGACTCGAGTACGGTTCGAACCCCGGGAGTTGCTCCCAGGGGTCCCCAAAGGAGCCCACATGCCTGATGACACTCAAGAGACACCGGTGCTGGACACGATCGCTGCGATGACCGCCGCTTCGTTGGAACGATGCGACCTGTCGGCGGATGTCCTGGTGCTGGTTCGAATCGCGGCGTTGGCCGCCGTCGATGCCCGGCCCGTTTCCTATCTCGCGCACGTCGGCCCGGCGGTCGAGGTGGGGGTGACCGTCGAAGACGTGCAGAACGTCCTCGTAGCCGTCGCCCCAATCGTGGGCACAGCCCGGGTCATGTCGGCGGCGATCAATATCGCTGAAGCCCTGGGTATCGCCATTGCCGTAACCGAGGCCGAATCGGAGTAGCGGGCGAGAAGCGGGCTGCGACGACATCCCGCCGGCATCCGCTGACCGGGTCACCCGGAGGGCGGCCCATGCAACAGCGCCGTCCGAGC
>JADGQK010000020.1 GCA_017881915.1 Chloroflexota bacterium
GCCGGGGTCGGCCTGTTCATCGACGAAATCGGCAAGTTCATCACGACCACCAACGACTACTTCTTTCCGACCGCGGCACCGATCATCTACGGCGTGTTCATGCTGTCGGTGATCCTCCTGCTCATCGTCCGCGAGCGCTTTGGCGAGGCGCTCTTGCCGGTGCCGGCCGCGCCGGCACGTCGATCGGGAGCGGACCGCCCGACAACGACGAAGCCGCCCCCTCGTTCTGAACGTCAGAGAACAGCCGGAACGGAGCCCGCCGCGACCGCTACGGCAGCGCTGAAGGCACCCGCGTCGTCGCCCCGCCCGTCGTCCCGAAGGTGAGGACCGGCCGCCCGCGACCAAGGGCCAGCTCCGAAACCGTGGGCACCGGCAGGATCGCGACGTAGTGGCCTTCGATCCTCGGATCGCGGCGCGGATCGTGATAGGGCAGGAACGCGACCCCGAATTGAGCGACCGTCAACCAGGTCGAAGGAGCGAGGACACCGCGCCGATGGCGGAGCAGCGTCCACAGAGGATCGGTGACCGAAACGGTCAGGACCGTGAAATCATCCGTCTTCGCCGGGTCGTTCGTGGCGGTGATACCGCTGATCACCCAGGCGTGGGTCCCTCGCCAGACCGTGACCCCGACGGGACGGCCACTCACGGCCATTGCCTGCGCGGCGGCGTGGAGCGTGTCGGCCACCGACTGGCCGGCATAGATGTGATAGGGGCCGGCACCCGTGTTTGACAGGACGGCCGTCCAGCCGTACGGATCCGCGCCGCCGTCGCCTGTGTAGCGGCTCCAACCGCGGGCCTTGGACCACAGCCAGTGTTGCAGGGAAGCCGAATGATTGGCCTGGTCCAGGATCATGTTGCGCATCATCTGCACGGCGGCACCGACGCATTGGAGGTAGTTGTACTGGCCGACATACGAGCCGGTTGTCGCGAGATCGCTGAGGTACAGGAGCCGAGGCGGGGCCACCACGGGAGCCGGGCTCGGCGATGGGCTGGGATCCGCGGCAAGAGCGCTGCCACTGAAGGCGATGATGGCCGATAGGGCGAGCAGGCCAGCTGCCAACGCGCGGCTGAATCGGATTCGTCGGCCGGGCACGGAGTCGGGCATGGCGTAATGGTAGGCCCCGGCGCGACGCCGCAGCACGGTCCCATGGTCCCGGTCGACAGAGGTAATGGACCCGATGCGTCGGTGCACCAGTTCCTGGGCCGGTAGACTCGAACGCGTGGTCAATCATCCTGCATCGGAGCCCCGGCTGGCCAGCGACGACCCACTCGCCCTGAGCGGAGTCCATGGTCTTGCCGACCTCGACCCACGGACGTTCCGAGCCGCGGCGCACCGGGTGGCCGACCTGATGGCCGACTACCTCGAGAGCGTCGAGGACTATCCGGTCTTCCCGGCGATCGAACCCGGCTCGATCCGCCCGCTCTTCCCGGCGACCCCGCCGGAGGGACCGACGGCAATCGCCGAGATCCTCGCCGATTACGAGGCGCTGATCCCGCCGAACGCCACGCACTGGCAGCACCCGGGCTTCCTGGCCTACTTCGGGACGACGGCATCGGGACCGGGGATCCTGGGCGAGATGCTGACTGCGGCGCTCGGCCAGAACCCGATGCTGTGGCGGACTTCACCCATCGGCACGGAGCTCGAGGGCGTGGTCGTTGATTGGCTCAGGCAGGGGTTGGGACTGCCCTCGGCCTTCGATGGCCTGCTGACCGATAGCGCCTCCACCTCGACCATGATCGCCCTGGCCGCGGCCCGCGAGGCCGCCGGCCTGGACGCGGCTGCCGAGGGCCTGGCCGGTCGCCCCGACCTGGCCGGTGGCGTCCGGGTGTACGCCTCCGCCGAAGCCCATTCGTCGATCGAGAAAGCGTGCATGACGCTGGGCCTGGGCCGGGCCAGCCTGGGCAAGATCCCGGTGAACTCGCGCTTCGAGCTGGAGCCGACGGCGTTGGCGGCAGCCATCAGCGCGGACCGCTCCGCCGGACGCGTCCCGCTGGCGATCGTGGCCACGATCGGGACCACCTCGTCCACCTCGATCGATCCGGTCGCCGAGATTGCCGAGATCGCCGGGCGCGAGGGCCTGTGGCTCCATGTCGATGCCGCCTATGCCGGGGCGGTCGCCCTGTTGCCCGCGCGGCGCGCCCCATTCAGCGGCTGGGAGCTGGCCGATTCAATCGTCGTCAATCCGCACAAATGGTTGTTCACGCCACTCGATGCATCGCTCCTGCTCACCCGCCGGATGGAGCTGCTCCGGGCGGCCTTCAGCCTCCAGCCCGAGTACCTCCGAACGCTCGATCGCCAGGCGCCGGTCCGCGACTACAGCGAATACCAGCCCCAGCTCGGGCGGCGCTTCCGGGCCCTGAAGCTGTGGATCCTCCTACGCACGTTCGGGCTCGAAGGGCTTCGGGCGCGGATCGACCACCACCTGGCCCTGGCAGCCGGGTTTGCCGAGTGGGTGGACGCGGACCCGGACTGGGAGCGGCTCGCGCCGGTGCCGTTCTCGACGGTCTGCTTCCGGTTCCGACCGGCGGCCCGTGCCCGGCGCCCAGCGGATCCGGCCGTCGACTCCAGCCTCGACCAGCTGAACGCGGCGATCATGGCTGGCGTCAACCGATCCGGCGAGGTCTTCCTGTCGCACACCCGACTGGCCGGCCGCTTCACGATCCGCCTGGCTGTCGGCAACCTGCGCACCGAGGAGCGTCATGTCGCCCGGGCCTGGGCACTCCTGCGGAGCGAGGCCGCGCGCCTGGGCGCTGCCTAGGATGCCAGCCGTCGACGCCGACGCCGGTCGAACGATCCCCGAGCGCCTGGTCATGGCCGTCGAAGCCCTCGAGGCGGTCGATCCCGGCGATACATACGACCCGGCCGTGCCCTCGGCGCTCGTCGCGAGCGGGCTCCAGCGCCTGTGCCTGCCGGTCGAGGCCGGCGGTCTCGGGGGCGGGATGGTCGAGGCCGTGAGCGTCCTGAGCACGCTCGGCGCGATCAGCGGGTCGGCCGCGTTGGGGTTTGCCATGCACACCCATGTTGTCGGGGCGCTGGGCGAGTCGGAGGGCTGGCCGACCGGCCTGCGGTCCTGGGTCGAGCAGCTCGTGGTGGTCGAGCACGGGCTGCTCAATTCGGCGGCGACGGAAGAAGGGAGCGGCAGCCCCGCGCGTGGCGGCCTGCCGGCGACCGTCGCAACCGAGGTCAGCGGGGGCTTCCGGCTGACCGGCGAGAAGACCTGGACGACCTGGTTGCCGGCCCTCCGGGCGGCCCTGGTCACGGCCAGCCATACGGCCGGGATCGCCACCTTCGTCGTCGACCTGGAGTCGGCCGGCGTCGAGCGCCTGCCCGGCTTCGACGCGCTGGGGATGCGCGGTTCGGCCTCGGGGCGCCTGCGGCTGGCGGAGGTGTTCGTCCCCGCAGATCGCCTGATCGGCATTCGGCGGCCCGCCGAGCCGGACCTGCGTGGACCCGCCCCGGGGGCCTGGTTCGCGGCGGCGATTGGCGCGGTCTACCTCGGCCTGGGCGAGGGCGCCCGCCGGGATGTCGTGCGCTGGGCGATTGAGCGGCGACCGGGTGACGGCAGAACCGCTGTCGCCGACCTGCCCACGATCGGGGTCCGGCTGGGCCGGATCGATGCCGCCCTGCGGACCGCCCGACTGGTTCTCGAGGACGTGGCGGGGCGCTGGGCTGCTGCCGACCGGACCGGTCGGGGGGCGCTGCTGGCCGACCTGACCCTGGCCAAGCTGACGGCGACGAACGCGGCGGTCCTGGCCACCGACGAGGCACTTCGGATCGCCGGCGGACCGGGCTTCCTGGCCGGTCGCCTCGAGCGGGCCTTCCGCGACGCGCGCGCCGGCCTGATCAACCCGCCCCTCGACGATATCGCCTACGAGGGGTTCGCCCGGCGGCTCGTCGGCGAGGAGCGAGCAAAGGGGCTGAGCTAGACTCGGCTGAGCTTCTCCCGCGCACGTCGCCCCGGTTCCTGCAATTCCCTGCTCGAGGAGGCCACATCCCATGGCCGTCGCAATTGCCCGCGATTTCCCGATGTTCATCGACGGGCGTTCCGTCGAGGCCTCCGACGGAGCCTGGCTCGAGGTCTACAACCCGGCCACGACCGAGCTCGTCGGGCGCGTTCCCGCGGGCACGCTAGCCGATGTCGACCGCGCCGTGGCCGCGGCCCGGGCTTCCTTCCGCGATGGTCGCTGGCGCAGTCTGCTGATGCCCGCCCGGGTAGCGATTCTCAACCGGCTGGGCGACCTCCTGGACGAACATGCCGACGAGCTGGCCCGGCTCGAAACGCTCCAGACGGGCACCGCGTACAAGCTCCGGCGCGAGTCCGACTTTGCCTTCGCCTCGGACAACCTGCGCTTCTTCGCCACCCAGATCCGCCACCTCGAGGGCAAGGCCGCGGCCGAGTACAGCGGCTCGCACACGAGCATGATCCGGCGCGAGCCGATCGGAGTCTGCGGCCAGATCGCGCCCTGGAACTATCCGATGTGGATGGCGATCTGGAAGATCGGGCCGGCCCTGGCCGCCGGCAACTCGGTCGTGCTCAAGCCGGCCTCGGCCACCCCGTTGACGACCGTTCGCCTGGCCGAGATCGCCCGCGACGCCGGTCTTCCGGACGGCGTCCTGAATGTTGTGACCGGGCGGGGCGACGTTGTCGGCGCGGCGCTGGCCGCCCACCCGGACGTTGACCTGATCAGCCTGACCGGCGACTCCGAGACGGGCAAGAAGATCCAGGCCCTCGCGGCCGGCAACGTGAAGCGGGTCCACCTCGAGCTCGGGGGCAAGGCACCGTTCATCGTCGCCGCCGACGCTGACCTCGAAGCGGCCGCCCGCGGGGCCACCGCCGGCGCGCTGACGAATGGCGGCCAGGACTGCACGGCTGCCACCCGGGCCTACGTGCACCGGAGCCTCTACGGTCCCTTCCTGGCCCGAACGAAAGAGCTCTTCGAGAGCGTCCGAATCGGGGATCCATTCGACCCTTCGACGGACCTCGGGACCCTGATCAGCCCGGCCCAGGTGGACCGGGTCGACGGCTTCGTCCAGCGCGCACGGGCGGCCGGGGCAACCGTGGTCAGCGGCGGCGTCCGACCCACGATCCAGGGATTCCCGAACGGCGCGTTCTATGCGCCGACGCTGATCGCCGACGCCGCCCAGGACAGTGAGATCGTCCAGCAGGAAGTCTTTGGGCCGGTCCTCGTCGTGCTGCCGTTCGACACCGACGCCGAGGCGATCGAGCTGGCCAATGACACAAAGTACGGCCTCGCGGCGTCGATCTGGACCCGGGACGTCTTCCGGGCGATGGAGGCCGCCCGCCTGCTCAACTTCGGGCACGTCCAGGTCAACGACCACCTGATGGTGACGAGCGAGATGCCCCACGGAGGCTTCAAGCAGTCGGGCTTCGGCAAGGACATGTCGAGCTACTCGTTCGAGGAGTACACCCAGGTCAAGCACGTGATGATCGAGCTGACCGGCGAGCCCGAAAAGGACTGGCACTACACGATCTTCGGTGACAAGAAGGGCTAGCCCTCCGGGCGTCACCTTGTCGGGCTAGAGCTGGCTGGCTCCCCGAGCAACGAAAAGCTCCGGCGCCCTGGTGGGGGATCCATTGCCTCTGGGGGAAGGGCAAGATCCACGACAATCCCGGAAGTCGGAGCTTGGCCGGACCGTAGCCGGAAGGTGGTGCGCCCGGACAGTGCCGAATGGCCCGAAACAGTTTTGACCACAGCCTAGGTGGACGCCGCCGGATGGAAATGGACCCCGCCGAGTGTGGAGGATGGGCCTCAGGCCCTCGTGAGCGGTCGCAGGGCGTCGCCTGCGCGTTCGGCCGCGGACCGATAAGCTGCCGCAACGCCGGCGCAGCCGGCTGCGGCCCCGACCGCCCGCAGCGTGCATCAGGCCTCGTCCGCGCATCCGTCGCGTCGGCTGCGACGTATCGATGGGTGCGGACGCGTCCCGAGATCGTCCGGCGGCCTGGCCGCCGCGTGGCGTCCCCTTCAGCGGCGCCCGCCGAGTCCGGAGTACCGGCGGCGGGCCAGGAGGAGCGAACGATGCAGGTGGTGTTCGGGGGAACGGCCAGGACCCGGCTGGCTGAGTGGCAGGGGCGCTGCGCGGGTCTCGAGAGATCGGCGCTCGATGTCTGGTCCCGGCCGATCCACGTGGCCGCTGGGATCTACGCCATCGGGGTCGCGGCGCTGGTCATCGGTCACGTGTTCCAGGGCCAGGAGGCGCTCCTCGCCAACAGCGCACTGCTGGCCGTGGTGCTCGGGCTCGCGCTCGCCGGCCGGCTGGCGACCCCAGGAATCGACGTCCACGGCCTGGCGAAGGAGATCAGCCAGCGCAACGCGCGCTCGTTCGAGCGCCTGACGTCTGCCGTCGAGGGCCTGCCCGAGATCTTTCGCCGTGAGATACGCGCCGAGGGGCGGCGGGTCTACCAGGGCGCGGAGGGCCACACGCTCGTTGCCGTGACTGGCCTCGTGGTTATGGCGGCGGCGCTGGCCATGGCCCCGGGTTTTGCGGTCGCCCGGAGTGTCGCTCCGAGCCTGCCGCTGGCCGGGCCGATTGGCGCGCTCATCGTGGGCGCGATTGTCCTGCCCGCGCTCGTGCGCCTGTTGGTGGCGACGAGCGCCGAGGTCGTGCGCGTCCGCACGACGCTCCTCGAGGAGTTGGCGGCCATCATCGAGGACAGCCGGCAGCCCCTGGCGACCGGCTGAAGGCACCGTCGCCGGACGACGGTCGCCCGCCGCTCAGGAGCGAGGTTGGTGCGCGCGCCGAGCAGGAGCAGGCTGCCCGCGACCTGCCTCGCCTAGCCCCGTGGCGACGGCGAGAGCCGGGGGCACCGCGGTGACTGCACTTCAGTCTTCGGATGTGTGAGTTTCCCGCACCGGACCGAAGCCGCTGGCCGACCAGATCGCGATCAGGACAACGGCCAGGCCGACCGCGACGAGGACGAGCGGGGCCGAGATCCGGTCGGCCAGCGGACCGGCGATCAGTGCGGGCACGAGGCTGGCGGTGCTGACAATCGACGCAAGGACGCCGAAGACGCGGCCGCGGACGTCGGCGGGCATCGCTTCGAGGAGGGCTGTCTGGGCGGAGACCGATGCGACCGCGTAGGCGGCGCCGGCCAGCACCGCGATCGCCGCGAGGACAGGTACGACCGAGATGCCGGCCGCCGCCAGGTCGTTATGGATGGGCGACACGAGGGCGAGCGATGCGGTCAGGCCGCCGAAGGCCAGCAGACCCGCTTCCGCTGTGCGCCGTCGAGCAATGTGGGTGAACCGGCGCAGACTCAGGACGCCGACGACGACCCCGACACCAAGCGGCAGGACCACGACGACGAGTCGGTCGGGTTGGAGTCCGACGGCCAGGGCCATTGCCGGACCCAGGACGCCGATCACCCCGGCTACCGAGGCTCCCGCGGCCTGCTGGATGATCGGTCGGCTGATCTCGCGGTTGCGGCGCACCGCGCCGAACCCGTGGCCCAGCTCGCGGACCGGCCCGCTGACGGCCCTTTGCCCGGAACCACGGGCAGGGCGCTCGACCGGCGGTTCTGAGGGCAGGCCGAAGCAGGCGATCGTTGCCGCGATGTACAGCGCCGCAACGACGGCCAGGACCGCAGACGGCCCGGAGATCGTCACGAGAAGCGGGCCGATGAAGGCGAAGCCGAGCGCAAAGGAACCCTGCAGGGTCAGGTTGAAGATACCCATTGCCGTGGCGAGCTGTGAGCGCGGCACGACCCGCGGAATCATCGACCCCTCGGCCGGGGTGAGCGCCACGCTGGTCAGGCTGACGCCGAGGTTCAGGGCGAGCAGGACCGCCACACTCGAGCCCGACAGCGCGAGCCCGACCATCAGGATCGCCCGGAGCACGTTCGGGCCGACCAGGGCCCAGCGCAGGTCCAGCCGGTCGACGATCACCCCCGCGAATGGGGAGAGCACGATCTGGGGCAAGACGTAGGTCGCGAAGAGCACGCTGACCGTAGCATTCGAGCGTGTCGACTCGAAGACCAGGATGGTCATCGCGTAGAGCGCCATGTTTCCGCCGATCTGCGTGGCTGCCTGGACGAACCACAGGCGCGCGAAGACCGGGTTGCGGAAGAGCGATGTTGCCCCGGCGGCTGTCATCTCGCGAGGATAGGCGGAGTGTCAGATTCGTTCGGGCCTCAGGCGCCGCCAGACCGGCGGGGATGATTGACCGCTCGAGTCGTCGCGCCGCCACGGGTGGGGCGGCAGCGCCCATGCCGTGCTCCCGGCGTGCAATCCGGTCCGATCGGCAACGATGTGTGCGCAGAACATCACACTGCGGGTCGGTGAGGCTGGAGACCCTCGGAGTGGGGCTTCGGAATCGTTCGAATGCGCGCACTAGCCGTAAACGGCTAGTGCCGGGCGGCCAGCTCGGACCCGAGTCTGATGGGGGCCCGCGATCCGCGCGCAGGACAATCGGCCGTGGCCGGAACAGCCAATTTGATGTCCTGCGTGCACGCGAGGGCGCAACGCGTACGCCGGCGGCCAACGCCGGAGAGGCCGCTGCCAACACGGCGGCCAACGCGTACGCCAGCGGCCCACACGGGGGTCGAGCCGGGCCCGCGCCGAATCGGCGATACTCGCCCGAGACCATTCGACTCCGGGAGGATAACCGCCGCCGTGCCGCCGATCGACGAGCTGACCCGTATCGAGCCCGTGTACCTCGAGCGTCTCGAGAAGCAGGGCGTGTTCACCACGGGGATCCTGCTCGAGGTGTCCGAGACGGCGACCCGCCGGCAGACCCTGGCGGACCACCTCGGGGCGACGATCAACGACGTCGCAACCTGGCGCGACGAGGCACTCATGCTGAACCTGGCGAGCTTTGGGCCGGATGAGCATCGACTCCTGATCCAGGCCGGCGTCCGTGGCCTCAAGGGGATCGTCGCGCTCGACCTCGACGCGTTCAAGGCGCGCCTCGTTCGCCCCGCGCTGCAGCTCCGGATGGAGCCGATCGACGACCTTCGGGCCGAAGGCTGGTGGGACCAGGCCCGCACGCTCGAGGACGAGTAGGCGTTCCGGCCCAATCCACCCCGCCGGTCCAGGTGGTCGGGTGGCGGTCGGGACCGGACCCTTCGAGCGGCTAGGATGACTGCGTGAACCCCGGACCTGGCCGGACGATCCTCGGGCTCCTCGTCGGCCTGTCGACGATGATCACGATCGTCGCGCTGGCAGTCCTGGTCTTCCTCAACCCGGTCTGGGTGTCCTTCGAGCAGGATCGAAGCGGGGCGGCCACGCTCACGGGCTTCGACTCCGCGACGGTCCACGCGGTGACGAACTCGATCCTCCACGACCTCGTGTTCGGGCCGCCGGACTTCGCGGTAACGGTCGGCAAGGTAGCGGTCCTCGGCGCACGCGAGCGGGCCCACATGGTCGATGTCCGGAGCGTCTTCTTTGCCTTTGGGGCGCTGGCCTTGCTCGCCCTTTTGATCCTGGGCAACCTGGCGATCTATGCCCGCCGTCGGGCCTGGTTTCGGCGGGCGGTACGCCGGGCGGCCATTGTCCTGGCGATCCTGGTCGTGGTCCTCGGGGCGCTGGCGGCGATTGCCTTCGACGCCGTCTTCGAGACGTTCCACGAGCTGTTCTTCCCGGCGGGTTCGTTCGACTTCGCGGCGAATTCCAAGCTGATCCAGCTGTTTCCCGACCAGTTCTGGTTCGAGACGTCGCTCCTGCTGGCGGTCGTGATCCTGGGCCTGTCTGGCCTGATCGCGGTCCTGGCGTCCGGCGTCCGCGACGAACCGAGCTTGAACCCGGCATGACCGACGTCACGATCCAGCCGGACGCCCCACTCCTGTCTGTCGAAGCGGCCCGGGAGCAGATCCTGGCCGCGATCGCCGGGCCCCTTGCCTCCGAGGAGGTCTCGGTCTCGCTGGCGCTCGGGCGCATCGCAGCCATCGCCGTCCGGGCAACGACGGACCTGCCGCCGTGGGACAACAGCGCGATGGATGGCTATGCCGTCCGGGCCGCCGACGTGGCCACCGCCACGGAGCTCCGGCCGGTCGTCCTGCGGGTCGTCGGCGAGGCCGCGGCGGGCGGCTCGATCGGGTTCCTGACTCAGCGCGGGACCGCGATCCGGATCGCCACCGGGGCGCCCCTGCCCGCCGGCGCGGATGCCGTGGTCCAGGTCGAGCTCAGCACGCCGTTGGCCGACGACGGCAGCCCTGCCGGCCGGCGCGGCCGACAGGCCATCGGCCCGGCCCCGGCCTCCGTCGTCATTCACGCCGGGGTCCCAGCCGGGGCTTCGATCCGGCGGCAGGGCAGCGACCTGACCGCGGGGAGCGTGGTCCTGGCCGCCGGCGACACGATCGGGCCGGCCACGGTCGGCCTGGTGGCGGGCGCCGGAGTCGGCACGGTCACCGTTCATCGACGGCCTTGCGTCGCGGTCCTGGCGACGGGCGACGAAGTGCGGGCCGCTGGGAGCGCCCTTGGGCCAAGCGGGATTCCTGATGCGAACGGGCCCGGATTGCGCGCCCTGGCGGCGGCGACCGGGGCGCAGGTCATCGACCTTGGAATCGCCGGGGATCGGTTGGACGACGTGGTCGCCCGTTTGCGCCGGGGCGTAGCGGAGGCCGACGTGGTGATCGTCAGCGGGGGCGTGTCGGTGGGTCCGTACGATGTCGTCCGGACCGCCTTCGAGGCCGTCGGGACGGTTGACCTGTGGCGGGTCGCGATCCAGCCCGGCAAGCCGTTCGCCTTCGGCACTGCCCGGCGTAGCGACGGGTCGCCGATCCTGCTCTTCGGCCTGCCCGGCAATCCGGTCTCGAGCTACGTGACCTTCGAGATCTTCGTACGCCCGGCGCTGCGCCGGCTGGCCGGCCACGCGGCCCTGCTCAGGCCCTCCGAGCCGGGCGTCCTGCTCGATCGAGCGTCGAAGAGTCCCGGTCGGCGTGCCTACCTGCGGGTCGTCGTGGACCGAACGCCGAGCGGGGCCCCGGCGCGCGATGGCGCGGGCCGCCTGCTCGTCCGCCTGGCCGGGGCCCGGTCGAACGCGGGGCAGGGGAGCCACGTCCTGAGTACGCTGGCATCGGCCGATGCCCTCGCCGCCGTGCCTGAGGCGCTCGACGACGTTCCGATCGGAACCATCGTCGAGGTTTCCTGGCTCGATCGCTGATCACCCAAACCGCACTCGGAGAGCCGCCATGGACCGCAAACCGCCACTCCGAACCGAGCGGCGCCGCCTGACCCACGTCGACCGGACCGGCCGACCCCGGATGGTCGATGTCAGCGCCAAGCCGGCGACGGCTCGGCGCGCCGTGGCCGAGGCCGTCGTTGGGCTGAGCCAGGAGACACTCAGCCTGGTGATCGACGGCCGCAACGCGAAAGGCGATGTCCTGACTGTGTCCGAGCTGGCCGGCGTGATGGGCGCCAAGCGGACCGCCGACCTGATCCCCCTGTGTCATCCATTGGCCCTGACGGACCTGCTTGTCCAGGTCGTCCCGGACCGGGCCGCCGGCGTCCTCCGGATCCGGGCCGAAGCGGCGACGATCGGGCCGACCGGGGTCGAGATGGAGGCTCTCACCGGAGCCGCCGTGGCGGCCCTCACCGTCTACGATATGGTCAAGGGTGTCGAACGGGGCGTCGAGATCCGGTCGATCCGGCTCCTGTCGAAGACGGGTGGCAAGAGCGGCGACTGGGTGCGCGGGGGTGGCGACGAGCGGCCGGCAGCTGCGCCCGGACATCGCCCCGGCGACCGCTCGGCCGGCCGGATCAAGAGGAAGGATGGCGCGTGACCGACCGCTCGGCTCTGGTCCTGACCGCGAGCGACCGGAGCGCCGCCGGGACGCGCGAGGATGCATCCGGGCAGGTGGTCGCCGAGCGCCTGGCCAGGCTCGATTTCGCGATCGAGCGGAAGGTGGTTGCCGACGAGCAGTGGCTGATCGAGGAAGCGCTGGTCGAGGGTGCCGGCCGCCATCAGCTGATCGTGACGACCGGCGGTACCGGCCTCACCCCGCGTGACGTCACCCCGCAGGCAACTGCTGCCGTGATCGACTACGAGGTTCCCGGCCTCGCCGAGGCGATGCGTGCCGACGGCCGCCGGTCGACCCCGCTGGCCAGCCTGTCGCGGGCCGTCGTGGGTGTCCGGGGACGGACCCTGATCGTGAACCTGCCGGGCAGCCCGCGCGGCGCGGCCGAGAGCCTGGAGGCGATCGTGGCCGTCCTGCCCCATGCCCTGGATACGCTGGCCGGTCCGTTCGAGCACGCCGAGGAGCCGGGCCGGTGAACGGTTTCGAGGGTCTGTTCGGGCACGTTCCGGGCTACCTCCTGGTGTTCCCGCTGTTCTGGGGTTCGGTCCTCTTCTTCGGCCTCGCGATCGCCCGCCACCTGCGCATCTTCGCGGCCGTTCGGGCCAGCGGTCCAAGTCCGCTGGCCGAGTTCCCGCGGCGCGTGGGCGGGATCGTCCGCTACACGCTGCTCCAGACGAAGATGTTCAAGGACCCGCGAGCCGGGCTGATGCACTTCACGATCTTCTGGGGCTTCGTCCTGCTGACCGTGGGCACCGCCAACATCGTGACCGGCGGCGTCATCCAGGCGATCCTCTCGGTCCCCGCGAGCGGCGTCCTATGGACGGCCATCTCGGCGATGCAGAACGTGGTCGCCATCCTCGTCCTGCTGGCGGTGGGCTATGCCCTCGTCCGTCGGCTGATCACCCGCCCGCGCCGCCTGGCCTACACCCGCGGCGCGCTGATCATCCTCGGCCTGATCGGTGGGGTCGTGGCGACCGAGCTGCTGGCCCAGGCCTTCGAGGCGGCTCGCTTTGGCTCGATCCCGGGCGCCTTCCTGGCTGACGCCCTGGCCGTTCCGCTGGGTGCCCTCGCCCCTGCCGTCCTGCTCGGCGTCTTCAGCGCCCTGTGGTGGGCCCACATCGCGATCGTCGCTGCGTTCCTGGGTTACCTGCCGTCGAGCAAGCATCTCCACATGGCGACGGCGTTCTTCAACGTCTACTTCCGCAAGCTGGCGCCGCGGGGCGAGCTCCCGGCGATGGACCTGGAGGCGGCCGACGCGTCGTTCGGATTGCGGACGCTGCAGGACCTCGGCTGGAAGGACCTGCTCGACGGGTTCACCTGCACCGAATGCGGGCGCTGCACGGACGCCTGCCCGGCGAACCTGACGGGCAAGCCGCTCAATCCGCGCGAGATGATCATGGGCCTGCGCCACCTGGCGGTCGACGCCGAACGCGGGCTGGACCTCATCCCGAATTCGCCGCTCATCCGCGCGCAGGCCGGCTACGACGACGCGACGCCCAATCCGGGCCTGCTCGCCAGCGCGATCGTCGACCAGGCGATTCCGTATGACGCCGTGTGGGACTGCGTGACCTGCGGCGCATGCGTGGAAGCCTGTCCGGTCCTGATCGAGCACGTCGACAAGATCGTCGGCTTCCGGCGCAACCTGGTCCTCGAGGATTCACGCTTCCCGGCCGAGCTGACCGGCGCCTTCCGGAACATGGAGACGGCCGGCAACCCGTGGGGTCAGGCGCGCTCGACCCGCACCGACTGGACCACGGGCCTCGACTTCGAGGTTCCCACCGTCGCCGACCTGGCCGCCGCTGGCCAACTCGACGAGATCGAGGTCCTGTACTGGGTCGGCTGTGCGGCGGCCTTCGACGAGCGCAACCGGAAGGTTGCCCGCGCCTTCGCCCGCTGCCTTGACGCCGCCGGGGTCCGCTTCGCGATCCTGGGCCAGGAGGAGTCGTGCACGGGTGACCCGGCCCGCCGGATGGGCAACGAGTACGTCTACCAGGTCCTGGCCGGGGGCAACATCGAGACGCTCAACCGCTACGGCATGGCCGAGCGGACGATCGTGACCGCCTGCCCCCATTGCTTCAATACGATTGCCAACGAGTACGGCCAGCTTGGGGGACGGTTCGAGATCGTCCACCACAGCGTCTACCTGCAGGGGCTGCTGAGCTCGGGCCGGCTGCGGACCGCCGAGGCGGGTGAGGGGACCCGGCCCGGCCGTGCGATCACCTTCCACGACAGCTGCTACATGGCTCGCTACAACAACGTGATCGCGGCGCCGCGCGACGTGCTCGGCTCAGTGGCCGGGGTGGAGTTGCGCGAGATGGAGCGCAGCGGCAAGAACTCGTTCTGCTGCGGAGCGGGTGGCGGGCGGATGTGGATGGAAGAGACGCGGGGCACCCGGATCAACGTCGAGCGGACCCGCCAGGCACTGGCGACCGGCGCCGAGATCGTCGCGACGAACTGCCCGTTCTGCATGACCATGATGAAGGACGGCCTGGCCGAGGCCGCCTCGAATGCCGGTGGCAGCGTCAGCGCCGCCGATATCGCCGAGCTCCTCGCCGACAGCCTCGATCCGGCAGTCGCGACGGGCCGCCACCTGCCGGTGCTCCAGTAGGCACCGAGGAAGGGTCCCCCATGTCCGAGCTTCGGCCCTATCGCCTGTCCGACGAACAGATCGCGTTGCGTGACGCCGTCCGAACTGTGGCCCGCGAACGGATCGCACCGCGGGCGGCCGAGGTGGACCAGCTGGCCGAGTTTCCCTGGGACAACAAGGAGCTGCTGGCGAGCCAGGACATCCTGGCCCTGCCGTTTCCCGAGCGCTACGGCGGTCTGGGAGCCGACCTGCTGACTGTCTGCCTGGCGATCGAGGCCCTGTCGGCCGCGTGCGCCACGACCGGCCTGATCCTTGCCGTCCACGAGCTCGCCTCGCTGCCGATCGTCAGCAAGGGCAGCGACGAGCAGTGCCAGCGCTGGCTGCCCGACCTGGCCGCCGGCCGGACGCTCATCTCGTTTGCGATCACGGAGTCGGGCGCCGGCAGCGATGCCGGCTCGATCGCGATGCGGGCGACCCGTGACGGCGACGACTACGTCCTGGACGGCGCGAAGCGGTTCATTACCCAGGGCAGCGTGGCCGACCTGGTCGTCGTCTTCGCGGTCAGCGATCCCGGTGCGAAGCGGCACCGAAACCTGTCCTGTTTCGTCGTCGAGACGAACCGGCCCGGGTTTTCGGTGGGCCGCCTCGAGCACAAGATGGGGATCCGGGGGTCGCCCACGGCCGAGCTCCTGTTCGATGCCGTGCGCGTCCCGGCGGCCAACCGGATCGGGGCCGAGGGCGAGGGCTTTGCGATCGCGATGAGCACGTTCGAGCGCTCCCGGCCCGGGATCGCCGCACAGGCCGTCGGGATCGCCCAGGGCGCCCTGGAGTTTGCCGCGCACTACGCCACGGAGCGAATCCAGTTCGGCAAGCCGATCGCCGAGCTGCAGATGGTCCAGGCCCTGCTCGCGGACATGGACGCCTCGACCGAGGCGGCCCGCCAGCTCCTCTACGCCGCCTGTGCTGCGATCGAGGCGGGTGACGGCGACGCCGCCCGGTGGGCCGCCGTGTGTAAACTCGTCGCCGGTGACACGGCGATGCGGGTCACCACCGACGCCGTCCAGGTTCTGGGCGGCTATGGCTACCTCGGCGAGTTTCCCGTCGAGCGGATGATGCGCGACGCGAAGATCACCCAGCTCTACGAGGGGACCCAGCAGATCCAGCGGCTCGTCGTCGCGCGGTCGCTGCTCGCCCGATCCTGAGCGCCGGGATCGGATCGGAGCCGGCACCCGGGCAACGTAGCCCTCAACGGAGAAATCGTGCGGATCGTCGTCCTCGTCAAACCCGTGCCGGATACGACCGGCCAGGAGCGGCTCGGTCCCGACCTGCGGGTCGACCGGGCGAACGTGCCGGCGGTCGTCAACGCCAACGACGAGTACGCCCTCGAGGCGGCCCTCAAGCTCGTCGAGGCGGCCGGTGAGGGCGACGTGACCCTCCTGGCGATGGCCCCGGCGGCGGCCCCCGAGACGCTCCGCAAGGCCCTCGCAATGGGCGCCCAGCGGGGCGTGCTGATCTGCGATCCGAGCCTGGCCGGCTCGGACACGCTGTCGACCGTCCGGGTGCTCGCCGCGGGCCTCCGCCGGCTCGAGTACGACCTGGTCCTGGCCGGCGCCGATACCTCGGATGGCGGCGCCGGGGTCGTCGCCGCCGGCGTCGCCGCGAGCGTCGGGCTGCCCTACCTCTCCTACGCGGCCCGGATCGAGCCGGGTGGCGGCCGGGTCGTCGTCCACCGCCTGAGCCCAGTTGGCTATGACGTGATCGAGGCGGCCCTGCCGGCCCTCGTCGTGGCGACCCAGGCGCTCGGCGAGCCTCGTTACCCGTCGCTCAGGGGGATCATGGCCGCCCGGTCCAAGGAGATCAGCACGTGGTCGCTGGCCGACCTCGACCTGGGCGACGCGCCGGTCGGCGGGGCAGTCGCCACCACCCAGGTCGTCACGGCGCGACCAGCGGCCAGCCGCGGCGCAACCCGGGTGATCCGGGAGCCGGCGGCCGCCGCGGCCACCCAGGTCGTCGAGTTCCTCGCCGAGCGGCGGCTGATCTGATGAGGCGCAGCTGATGGCCGGGGCGCTGTGGGTGGTCGGCGAGGTCGTCGACGGGCATCTCGCCCGGATCGGCTCAGAGCTGGGCACGCTGGGCCGGACCCTGGCGGCTGACGCCGACCGCGATCTCGTCGGGATCGTCGTCGACTCCGCGCCCGAGGTCGCGGCCCGGGAGCTTGCCGGCTACGTGCCCCACACGATTGCGATCAGCGCGCCGGAGGCCAGCGAGCGCGCCGCTGCCGGGGTGATCGCCGAGGCGATCACAGCGCTTGCCCGGGCCGAACTGCCCAGCCACATCCTGCTCGGCGCAACGCCCGACGGGCGCGACATCGCCGGGATCCTGTCCGCGAACCTCGGCTGGGGTGTGCTAGTCAACGCCACGGCGGTCGCCTGGGCCGACGGGTCGCCGGTCGTCGAGATGAGCACATTTGGGGGCCGCCTGATCACGACCAGCCGGTTCACGGGCGAGCACGGGATCGTCACCCTCCGACCGAATGCGCTGACCGCCGAGCCGGCGTCGAGCGCCGGGACGGTCGCCGCCCGTCGTGCCGGGGCGGCGAGCCTGCCCGCGGTCACGGTCAGCAAACGCGTCGCCGAAGCCGGGGCGGCGGCCTCGATCGAGGAGGCCCGCGTGATCGTCGCGGGTGGCCGCGGGGTCGCCGGACCCGACGGCTTCGGCACGGTCCAGGCCTTGGCCGATGCGCTCGGAGGCGCGGTCGGGGCGACGCGGGCCGCGGTCGACGCCGGCTGGATCCCGTACAGCCACCAGATCGGCCAGACCGGCAAGATCGTCAAGCCGGCCCTCTACGTCGCCCTCGGGATCTCGGGCGCGATCCAGCACAAGGTCGGTATGCAGACGGCCGAGACGATCGTGGCAATCAACCGCGACCCCGACGCGCCCATCGCCGAGTTCGCCGACCTGTTCGTGGTGGGCGACCTGTTCGAGGTCGTCCCGGCGATCGTCGCCGCCTTGGGCCAAGCTCGATCGCGGCCGAGCTGAGGCGCGTCGACGATGCCCGGCTGGCTGACCCTGGCAATCCCGATCGCCGCCTTCATCGCCCTCGCCCTCGGCTTCGCCTTCGTCCTCCAGCGGACCGGCCGGATCGTGGGCCTGACCCGGGAGGCCGAGCGCTTCCGGCGCTCGGTAGAGGACCTGTCCCGCCGGATCGACACCTCGCTCGGTGGCGTGATCGACCGGATCGACGCCGTCCGCCGTCACCAGCTGCCGCCCGACTCGATCGGCGACAACCTGGCGGCCGCGCGCGACGCGGTCGAACGCTACGAGCTGGAGGCGGCCAAGCTCCACGGCCCGGTCCCGGCCGACGACGTCCGGGCGGCCCTCCTGGCCGAGCTCGAACGGGCAGCCCGGGCCCTTGAGATGGTGGCCCACGGCTGCGACCTCCTGGCCGCCGCCCGGAGCGGCTACCGCGAGCTCGAGGCGCAGACCGCCGTGAAGCGTGGCTATCTCAATGCGCTGCATGCCCGTGAGGCGATCGCCCGCCATGCCGCGGACCTGGCGTCGGGCCGGACCCTCGAGCAACGACGCTGGCTGTCGAGTCGCCTGCACGATTGAGGCGCCGCGCCAGACCACCCCGGAACCCCCGTATCTGGTGGTATCGTTAGTCGGATACCACAAGCCGTTGTGGTCGCAGCAGCATGGAGCAGGATGCGCTGTCCACAGTGCGGCGACCGCGAGACGCGTGTCGTCGACTCACGTGACCTTGATGACGCCGCCACGATCCGGCGCCGTCGCGAGTGTGCCGCATGCAGCATGCGGTTCACGACCTACGAACGGATCGAGGCCGCCCGCCTGATCGTGGTCAAGCGCGATGGTGGTCGCCAGGAGTTCGACCGGGACAAGCTGGCCAGCGGCCTGCGCAAGTCCCTCACCCGCCGGCCCGTCCCCGAGCTGGCGGCCGAGCAGGCCGCCGACTCGATCGAGGTCGAGCTGCGCTCGGCCGGTGTCACCGAGGTGCCTTCGCAGCGGATCGGCACACTGGCGATGGAGCGCCTGCGAGGGCTCGACCAGATCGCCTACATCCGCTTCGCCAGCGTCTACCAGTCATTCGAGGACCTGGCCGACCTGAAGCGCGAGGTCGACAGTCTGTACGCCACCCGGGACGACAGCAGCCTCCCCCGATGAGCGTGCTCTCCGACCGGGACATCCGGGCCGCGATCGAGACAGGCGAGGTCCGCGTCGACCCGTACGACCCGCGCGACCTGCAGCCGTCGTCGGTTGACCTCCACCTGGACCGCAGCTTCCGGGTCTTCCGCAACAACCGCTACGCGTTCATCGACGTCCGGACTCCCCAGCCCGACCTGACGGAGCTGCTCCGGATCGACGATGACGAGCCCTTCATCCTGCACCCCGGTGAGTTCGTCCTGGGCCAGACCGTCGAGTGGGTCGAGCTGCCGACCAACCTGGTCGCCCGGCTCGAGGGCAAGAGCTCGCTCGGCCGTCTCGGCCTGCTGATCCATTCCACGGCCGGCTACGTCGATCCCGGCTGGAAGGGCAACCTCACCCTCGAGCTGTCGAACGTGGCGAACCTGCCGATCGCCCTCTATTACGGGATGCGGATCGGCCAGATCAGTTTCTTCCGGATGAGCTCGCCGGTCGATCGCCCGTATGGCTCGGCCGAGCTCGGCTCCAAGTACCAGGGGCAATCGGAGCCGACCGCGTCGGCCTTCCATCGCGACTTCGCCGAGACGCGACCGCGCGACGAGCCGGCCGACGAGCCGCACCCGGTCGTGGGGCACGGCCAGCCGTCACGACCCTGAGCCGGGCCATGCGACGAGACCGGCCACGATGGGCCTGAACGACTCGGTCAGCTGGTCGACCGAGCTCGGCGGCGGGGTCCGGGTCGCGCTGGTCCGGGCGGGCACCTTCTGGTCCGATGCCGGCGCCTTGTTCGGCCCGGTTCCACGGGTGATGTGGGACCGGCTCGTGGTCGACGAGATCACCCCCGATTACCGGCTTGGCCAGGCACTCAACTGCCTGCTCATCGAGACGCCGGCCGGCCGTGTCCTGGTCGAGACCGGGATCGGCGAGCGACTGGGCGACAAGGCCCGGGAGATGCGCCGCTACTCGGGCGATCCGATCCTGGCGGCCCTTCGGACGGCCGGTTTCGAGCCGGCCTCGGTCGACCTCGTGGCCCTGAGCCACCTTCACTTCGACCATGCCGGCGGCCTCCTCGACGCGGCCGGAGGTCGGGCCTTTCCGCGCGCGGTGATCGTCGCCCAGCGAGCCGAATGGGAGATCGCCCTGGGCTTGAACAGCCGTTTGGTGGCCAGCTACGACCAGCCCGAGCTGCGCCTGGTTCGGGACTGGGGGGCGGCCGGCTGGGCCGAGGGCGAGCGCGAAATCCTGCCCGGGGTCAGCGTCGTCCCGACCGGCGGGCACTCCGCCGGCCACCAGGCCGTGATCGTTCGTGGCCAGGGCCGTCGCCCCGGCCGGCCGGTTGCCTTCCTGGGTGACCTCGCGATGCGCCCGTGGAGCGCCAACCCGCGCTGGATCACGGCCTTCGACGACTTTCCACTCGACTCGGTCGAAGTCAAGGGTGAGCTCTTCCGACAGGCGGTGGCGGAGGACTGGACGATCGTGTTGAGCCACGAGCCGCGCACGCCGATCGGCCGGCTGGTCCCGGACCGGGACCGTTTCGTCTTCGAGCCGGTCAGGGCGCCGACGGGCTAACCGATCCGGCCGGCGGCAGGATCGCTCCGACCTGGGTCTCGGCCTGGGCCTGGGTCAGGGGCCCGTTGACAACCGCCCGGACGATCCCCTGTGGGTCGATGAAGACCTGGGTTGGCAGGGCGTAGACGCCGTACAGATCCTGGACGTCGCCGATCAGGTCGGCGGCGATCGTGTAGCCCAGGTCGTACTTCTGGGCGTAGGCGCCGACGTCGGCTGCGGTGGACTCCTTGATGCTGATCCCGATCATGTCGAGGCCCCGCCCGCGATCGGCCTGGTCCATCGCCCGGAGGGTCGGCGTCTCGGATTGGCAGGGGCCGCACCAGCTCGCCCAGAAGTTGATCCAGACGCCGTGGCCGCGATGGTCAGCCAGCCGGACCGGCTTGCCGGTCACGCCGAGGAGTTGCCAGGTCGTGCCGTCGGAGCGGACGCCGGCCAGCTCGGGGGCCAGCGAGCCAGGCCGCAGGCCGACCGTCGGCGAGCCCACGAGATAGGCCGTTGGCTGGGGATTCACCAGGGTCACGGGGTCGGTCGAGCCGAGCGGCGTTGTTACCGCGATCAGCCCGATGGCGGCGATCACGAGGACGAGGAGCACCGACCCGAGTTGGCGGCCGCTGAACGGGCCGATCAGGCCGCGCCTCTCGGGGCGGTGCTCGAAGGTTGGTCGGCTGGGCGCCGAACCGACCGGGCGGCCGGCCCCGCTGGGGCCCCCGAGGTCGCTCACTCAGATCGCCGTCAGGAAGGTGAAATAGCGGGGGACCAGGATCAAGAGGTCAAGGAGCATCGCCAGCCCGATCGCCACGACCAGCAGGCCGCCGATCAGGCTGACCGCCCGGCCGTGGCGCACGAGCGGTCGGAGCAGGCCTGGCGAGCGATCGTAGAGGACGCCCAGGACAATGAACGGGAGACCCAGGCCAAGGGTGTAGCCGACGAGCAGGACTCCTCCGCGGACGACCCCGTCCGAGGTCGCTGCCAGGGTCAGGATCCCGCCCAGGATCGTGCCGATGCAGGGCGTCCAGCCGATGGCAAAGATCACGCCCAGTCCGAACGAGGCGAGCCAGGCGTTGCTTGAGCCGGTCAGGCGAGCGCCCAGCCGGTCGCCGGGGGAGCTGCGAGCCGGTCCGGCCGCGCCATCCGGGCCGAAGGTCCGGCCGATCACGCTCCCGCCGCCGGACGTGGCCAGTGACGAGGCGCCCCCGGCGAGGAGTGGCTGCCAGGTTCGCTGGAGCCGGGCGATCGTCAGGATCCCGGCGAGGTTCAGACCCATCAGGATCAGGACCACGCCGCCGATCCGGCGCAGAGCCGGCAGGTACGAGCCGAGCGCACCGCCGGCGAACGTGGCCGTGACCCCGAGCAAGGTGAAGACGAGGCCGAACCCTGCGACGTAGGCCAGCGCGTGGCGCAGGGCGACCCAACGCGACGGGCCGGTCGAGGTGCCTGCGCCGGCCGGGCTGTCCGCGGCGGAGCGGACAGCGACCCTCGTCAGCTGGCCGACGTAGGCCGGGACGAGCGGCAGGACACAGGGCGACAGGAAGCTGAGCAGCCCCGCCCCGATCGCCACGAGGAAGGTGAGATCCGTGCCGCTCATCGTCGGCTCAACCGGCGACGGCCGGGCCGAGCGCCTCGTCGAAGAATCGGCGCAGCAGGTCCCGGCTGGTCGCCAGGGTCAGCCGGCGGTCACCGATCTCGACCACCGGGATCTCGGCAAGGAAGGCCCGTTGCCAGGCAGGATTCGTGCTGATGTCGCGCTCGACCAGGGGCGGCGCTGAGAGCCCCTGGCTGCGCCGGTCGGCCAGGATGGCGTCGATCGTCGTGCGCGCTTCGGCACACAGATGGCAGCCTGGTCGGGTATAGAGGACGATCTCGAGCATGGCCCCCGATTGTAGTCGAGGCCCGCCTACAGCCCGATCTTGTAGACCGTGCCGCCCAGCGACACGACGTACTCGTTGCCCGCGTCGTCGGTCCCGAATGAGCTGATCGACAGCGACGTGTCGGCGACCTGGACCCCGGTCTGATTGCCGGCCTTGGCGACCAGCCGCCAGATCCGGCCGCTGCAGTTGTCGCCGTAGAAGTAGTTGCCGCGCAGGCCGGCCACCGGTCCGCGATCGACGTAGCCGCCGACCACGACGCAGCCCAGGCTATGGCCGTACACCGCGACCGGCATCGTGACACCGTGGGAACTGCAGCTGGTCCCGGATGGGTAACAGGCCCGACCCTCCCAGATGTTCCAGCCGAAGTTGATCCGCGTGCTGCTCAGGACCTGCGACCGGCTGACGTGGTCGATCTCCTCGTAGCGATCCTGGCCGGCATCCCCGATCCACATGTCGCCGGTCGCCGAGTCGAACGACCAGCGCCAAGGGTTACGCAGGCCGTAGGCCCAGATCGTGGGCTTGATCGGCGTCGCACTGTTGACGTTGATCCGGAGCATCTTGCCCAGGTACGAGCTCAGGTTCTGGGCCGTCCCTGTCGGGTTGCCGCCGCTGCCGCCGTCGCCGGTCCCGAAGTACAGCAGGCCGTTCGGCCCGAACGCCATCATGCCGCCGTTGTGGTTGCCGAACTGGGTGTGCGGGATCGGGCTGATCATCAGCTTGGCCGAGCTGGGATTGGCCACGTTCGTCCCGCCCGAGGCGGTGTAGCGGGCAATCATGATGTTGCCGGCGTTGCCGCCGTTGGCCTGGTTGTAATAGACGTAGAAGTAGCCGTTCGTCTTGAACGACGGGTTGAAGGCCAGGCCGAGCAGGCCCTGCTCGGCACCGTCGTAGTTGATCAGGCCGCTGATGTTCAGGAAGTCGGTCGACTGGGTCTTGCCCTTGACGATCACCCGGATGTGACCGGTCTGCTCGACCACGAACAGGCGGTTCGTGCCGTCGTGGGAGCCGGTGATGAAGATCGGCTTGGAGAAGCCCGAGAACGCCAGCGCAAGCTTGATCGAGGTGACCGGCTTGGCCGTCGGCTGGGGCGTGGGCTTCGGCGTGGGCTTCGGCGTGGGCTTGTTCGTCGGGGCCGGTGTCCTGGCCGCTGGTGAGGAGCCAGCCGAGGGCGACGAGCCCGTTGACGAACCGGGCGCCAACGAATCACCTGGTTCTGACGAGGAGCCGATCCCTGGCGAGGTGCTGGCGCCGGGCGGCAGGCTGGCCAGGCCGAACCCGGAGCTGGCCGAAGGTGAGGTGCCGGGGTTGGCCAGGTTGGTCACCGTCCATCCGGCCAGGACGACCAGGACGATCACCCCGAGGACCGCGCCGACACGCAGTCGAGTCGAGGAGAGTGGGTTCTGCCGTGGGGTCATCGGATGCCTCGCTCAAGCCGACCCGGGCGGTTCGACCGGCCAAGTATGGGCCAGATCGGGGGCACACCCGTCAATGGCCCGTTCGCCGGTCGGCCTCGATGCCAGGTCCGGGTGACGCGGTACCATGCCCGCGGTGCGCCCCTGTAGCTCAGCGGATAGAGCGAGGCCGTCCTAAGGCCTGCGTCGGGGGTTCGATTCCCTCCAGGGGCACCACTCCGGGCGCGTAGGATGAACACGTGACCAGCCAGTACCCGCCGGTCCTCGTTCGGACCTACGTCGGCGGCTTCGTCCAGACCGCGGCCGCCTTCCAGGCGGACGCCGGCTACATGGCCCAGGGCGGCTACTACCCGGTGGCTCAGTCGTACGAGCCGGGCAACTGGAATAGCGGGACCGTCATCCTCGCCCTGGTCCTGTGCCTGATCGCGATCGGAATCCCGTTCGTGGCCTACATGCTGGTCGTCAGGCCGGACGGTGCGCTGATCGTGACCTACCAGTTCCGCCCTGACCTCCTCCGCACGGGCTAGGCATTCGAGCGGCGCGCCGCTAGACGAGGACGTGTCGTTCGCCAAGGACGACGGAGGCGCGCCGGTTGAGCGCCGCCCGCTGCTCGCGCTCGACGATGACGACCACGGCGATTGCCAGGATTGCCGCGATCACGAGGAGCACGAGCCGAACCTGCATGGCGACCAGGACGGCCTGGAACAGTGTTTCAGGACCGCGTAGGAGGACCACGAAGGTGGGTGCGAGGTAGGCCGACAGGAGGGCTACCCACCAGCACACGACGATGAGCCGTGGGCCCGAGCGCCCCTCGGTCAGGATCGCCAGGACTCCCCAGACGACGCGGTACGGCCCTCGAAACGCCCGGACCGGCGCGAAGAATGCGCCGATTGGACTGTAGGACGGCCACCGGGCGGTGAGCGCCGGCACGTTCGCGACGACGAGGGCAATCCAGGCTGACCAGATGAGCAGACCCCCAAACAGCGCGATCAGCAATGCGCCGCTGAGCGCGTCCAGGCTGTGCGAGCTGACCGGCTGATTGAGATACTCGCCGTCGGGCCCGATCGCGGACGCCAGGGCGTTGGTCCAGGCGATCGTCAGCGCGGTCGTCGCCAGGATGACCGGGATGACGAGGAGCGCCAGCGGCCACGTCGGTCGGTAGCGGGCGCCCATCCGCGCGGCCCGGGCCAGCACGGTCTGCGTCTCCCTGGCATGCACCGCGCTGATCGCGGCGGCCGCCTCGGTCAGCTCTGCCGTCGCGCGCGGAACCCGACACTTGTAGCAGCGTTTCTCGCGGGCCTTGTTGACCGATCGGCAATCGCCGCAGATCCACACGTCGGACGCCATGGTTCCCCTAATCGGATCGAATGCCTCGAGACTACTCCTCGACCATTGGCGCGAACCGACCCGATGGTCCTGCCGGTGCCTGGCCAACGAACCCCTGGCATGGCGGTGCCGACTGCCAGGCCGTCGTGAGCTACCGTTTGGGGCAGCCTGCCGCGATCGGTGCGGCCGGCCCCAAGGGGAGCACCACGATGCCCACGCCACCCGTCCTTCTGCCCACCAAGGTCGACGAAGGCCACGGGCCGGGCGTCATGTACCGGATCCAGGGCGAGCTCGTGCCCACCCTGCATGTGCGCGTCGACGGCTCGATGCCGATCTACTTCGAGCATCACGTGATCCTCTGGAAAGACCCCGCCATGCAGGTCGGGATGCACAAGCTCCAAGGAGCGTTCAAGCGAGTGATCGCCGGGATGCCCGTGTTCATGACCGAGCTCCAGAGCCCCGGTGAGGCGGCTTTCTCGCGCGACGACCCGGGCCACGTCCTGTCGCTCCACCTGCCCGCCGGCCAGCACATCCTGGTTCGCGAGCACCAGTTCCTGGCGGCCACGGGCAACGTCGACTACACGTTCACCCGGGTCAAGGGCGTCTCGAACATGCTCTTCGGCGGGACCGGTTTCTTCATCGACCGCTTCGAGGCCCAGGGCGGAGAGGGAATCGTCTGGATGCACGGCTACGGCAACGTCTTCGAGAAGACCCTCGACCCGGGTGAGGCGATCGACGTCGAGTCGGGAGGCTGGGTCTATCGGGACGGTTCGGTGGCGATGCAGCAGGTCGTCTACGGCCTCAAGACCGGCTTCCTCGGCGGATCTGGCCAGCTCGTCTTCAACCGCTTCACCGGTCCCGGCCGGGTGGCGATCCAGTCGGCCTACGTCCACCTCCCAACCGAGAACTGAGCGCAGCCTCGCGCCGGTCCCGCGGCTGGGCTGCGGCCTCGGGGGCGGCGCGGCGGTGACGCGTCCGCAGACATCCCGCCGCGGCTGGCTTCGGCCCCGGCGCGCCCGAGGCCGCGGGGCACATTCGGGTGGGCTGGCGGGCGCTCGGCTATCCTCGGTCGATGAGTTCAGCCCCTGACGACGTCCGCCACTGGGCGCAGGCTCGAATGGACGCCCGGGCGGCGAAGGACTGGGCCGAGGCGGATCGACTGAAGGCCGAGATCGAGGCGGCCGGCTGGCGGATCGTCGATCGCGGCAGCCATTTCAGCCTCGAACCAACCCATGCCCCTGATGTCGTCGAGGCCGGCCGAACGCTCCACGGCAGCAGTGCCGCAGTGCCTTCCCGGCTCGGCGAGCCGGCCAGCGCGTTCGCCACCGTGATCCTGATCGCGGTCGATCAGCCGGTCGACCTCGCCCGAACCATGGCGGGCCTTCGAACGCATGCACCCGACGCGACCCAGGTTGTGATCGTCGCCGATCATCCGAACGCCGAACAGGAAGCGGCGCTGCTTGCCGACGACGGCCCGGCGAGCGGGCCGGTCGGCGAGCTCGAGCCCGAGGTGGTGTGGACGAGTCAATGGCTCGGCCACGCGGCGGCCACCAACGCGGGGATGCGTCGGGCCGTTGCCCCCGTCATCATCCTGATCGACACGAGCGTCGAGCCCGTCGGCGACCTGGTCAGTCCGCTCGTCCGGGCGCTCGACGACCCGGGTGTCGCGGTCGCCGGAGGTTGGGGCCTCGTCTCGGAAGACATGCGCCGCTTCGAGGATGCTCCGCCGGGCGATGTCGACGCGATCGAGGGCTTTGCCCTGGCCTTTCGGCGCGCCGACCTGATCGAGCGCGGCTTCCTCGATGAGCGCTTTCGGCTGTACCGCAATCTCGACATCTGGTGGAGCCTGGTGCTGCGCGACGGCGGCGAGGGTCGACGTTCGCGGCGGGCCCTCCGGGTCGCCGATCCGCCGGCGATCCGCCACGAGCACCATGGGTCCACGAGCATTGAGCCGGCTGATCTGGATCGCTTGAGCAAGCGCAACTTCTACCGGATCCTCGATCGCTTCGGGGCGCGGCGCGACCTGCTCAGGCACAGCGCCGATGACTGACCCGCGGCAGGTCCGATCCATCCGCCTCGGTGGCCGACTCCGCCCACGAGCCATGGCCGCTCTTGTGCTGGTCGCCCTCCTTGCGATGCTCGGCGGCCCCGCCCCATTCGGGCCCGGCCGGGTGGGGGCCGCGGCGAGGGATTCGGTGACGATCGTGGGCGGCAACCCGGTCACCCTCGATCCGGCCGTCCAGGGTGACCTCGGCAGCGCCCAGGTCACGGCCCAGCTGTTCGAGAGCCTGACCGCGGTCGATCCCGCCCTGAACGTCAGGCCGGCCCTGGCCAGTGCCTGGGTGGCGAGTGACGGCGGGCGCACGATCACGTTCACGATCCGGGCCGGCCTGAAGTTCTCGGATGGGACGCCGCTCGGTCCGGCGGACGTCGTTCGGAGCTGGCTGCGCCTGATCATCCCCAGCCGGCCTTCGCCGCTGGCCTCGCTCCTGGGCGAGATTCACGGCGCCAGGGCCTACCTGGCCAGGCAATCGAGCGACCCGGCCTCGGTCGGGCTGAAGGTTGCCGGCGATACCGTCGTTGTCACGTTCGACAGCCCGTCGACCGACTTCCCGGCGCTCGTCTCGGGCCCTTCCTTCGGTGTGGTCCCAGCGGCCATCGACGATCCGTCAACGCTCAGCCCCGGAACCTTCATCGGCAGCGGCGCGTATGTCATCGCCAAGCGGACGGCGGCGGAGCTGACCCTCGCCGCCAACCCGAACTACTGGGCTGGGCGGGCCCCGATCGGCACCGTTCACCTCCTGACCACCCTCGGCGGCAAGAGCCCGGTGGACGCGTTCGAAGCGGGCACGGTCGACTACACCGGGATCGACGTCTCCGACGCGTCGTGGCTTCGTTACGACCCGGTCGTCGGTCCGCAACTGCGGACGGTTCCCTCGCTGAGCGTGACCTACTACGGCTTCGACGTTCGCCAGAAGCCGTTCGATGACCCGCGGGTGCGGCAGGCCTTTGCCGCGGCGGTCGACTGGACCCGGATCGTCAACCTGGCCAACAGCGGTTCGCTGGCCCCAGCCACGAGCATGGTCCCGCCCGGGGTCCCCGGTCGGTCGAGTGGCGACTTCCTGCCGGCCTACGACCCGGCGGCCGCCCGGCGGGAGCTCGCCGCCGCGGGCTACCCGGGTGGGGCCGGACTGCCACGGGTCACCCTCGTGTCGAGCGATACCGGCTTCGACGCGGCGATCCTGGCCGACCTTCAGCGCAATCTGGGCGTGACCGTGGGCTACGAATCGATGGGCTTCGGTGACTACTTCAGCCGCCTGGCGAGCGATCCCCCGGCGTTCTGGACGCTGAGCTGGGTAGCCGACTACCCCGGATCCAATGACTTCCTGGGCCTCCTGCTGGGGACCGGCAGCACGAACAACTACGGCCATTGGACGTCGACCGAATTCGACGCGGCAATTGCCCGGGCAACCGCGGCGACCGACGCGACGACGGCCACGGCTGCCTTCGATGACGCCCAGGCGATCGTCCAGCGCGACGTTCCGGTCGTGCCGATTGCCTATGGCACGGGCTTTGCGCTGGCCCGGGCCGGGCTGCTGGGCGCCTCGGACAACGGCCTCGGAATCCTTCGCTTCGCCAGCCTGGCCTGGGCGCCATGAGCCTGCCTCGCCGGGCAACCGGGTTGGCCGTCGCCGCGCTGCTGCTCGCGGGCCTCGCCGCCCCGCGGCCGACGAGCGCCGCCTCGCCCCCGGTCACGTTTACCCCGCCGAGCGGCTCGTTCGTATTCGGCACGTCGCTCACGTTCAGCGATGCGGTGGTCCTGCCTGCCACGCCCAGGCGAGTTGAGCTACTGCTGACCGAGCCGGGCTCGAGCGGCCCGACCGTCATCGGGGTTGCCAATCCCGGCGCCGGCCAGCACACGCTGACCGAGGTCCTCAAGCTCGCCGACGGCCACATCTACCCGAACACGACCTTCCAGGCCCGCTGGCGGGTAACCGACGCCGACGGGACCGCGGAGCTCGGGCCGTCCGTGAGCCTGGTCTACGTCGACACGCGCTTTGCCTGGCAGACGAAGGTCGGCCCGATCGTCCGCGTTCACTGGTACCAGGGTGACGACGCCTTCGGGGCACGTGCCCTGGCAATCGGCGAACAGGGCATCGCCAACGCCGCCGCATTGCTCGGGGTGACCGAGACCAAGCCGGTCGACTTCTACATCTACGCCAGCAACACGCCCTTCTATGACGCGCTCGGGCCGGGCACGCGCGAGAACGTCGGCGGCCTGGCCAATGCCCAGATCCGGACCCTGTTCGCCCTGATCACGCCGAGCGAGATCAACGCGCCCTGGGTCGGCACGGTGATCCCCCACGAGCTGACCCATCTCGTCTTCAACACCGCGATCGAGAACCCCTACCACGCTCCACCGCGTTGGCTGAACGAGGGCCTGGCCGTCTACCTGTCGGAGGGCTACACGCCGGCCTGGCGGAGTGCCGTGACGTCGGCCGTGGGATCCGGCGGAGTGATTCCGCTCGGTGGCCTGATCGGCCAGTTCCCGACGACCGCTGACCAGTTCCTGCTGGCCTATGGCGAGAGCGTCTCGGCCGTCGACTTCATGATTCGTAACTACGGCAAGCCGGCCCTGGTCAAGCTGATCCGCTCGTACAGCGGCGGGGTCAGCGATGACGAGGCCTTCAGCGCCGCGCTGGGCGTCGACACCGCCGGGTTCAACGGCGCCTGGCTGAAGGACCTGGGGGCAGTGACGCCACAGGCCTATGGACCGCAGCCGGCGCCGGCCGGGCCCTTGCCCGCGGGCTGGACCGGCGCGTCCGCGCTAGGTGCGTCGCCACCACCACTCGCTGTCGCGACGGAACCGCTCCAGTCAATCGACCACAGCCCGGGAGTCATCATCGCCGCCGTCGCCCTCTTGATCTCGGGCCTCGGTTTCCTGTTCATCCGCTCGCGACGGCGTCGCCCGGTCGGCCTGCCGTGACCGCCCGCCCATCGCCAACGGGGGGTTCCCGGCTGCGCCGGATCCCCAGCTGGCAAGTGACCCTGGGGCTTGCCCTGCTCGTCTTCGGCTTCCTCATCGCGGCTCAGCTCCAATCGAACGGACCCCGAGCCCAGTACGCCAGCAACGAGCGAGGCCCTCTGGTGGAGACGGCGATCGGGCTGCAGACGCAGCAGGATGCGCTGAAGGCCCAGATCCTCGACCTCCGGGCGCAGATCACCAACCTCGAGACGAAGGGGCAGGGGAGCGCTGCCGCCGCGACCGATCTCGGGCTACGTCTCCAGGATGCCCGGCTGGCTGCGGGCCTGATCGCCCTGCAGGGCCCCGGGCTCGTGCTGCAACTGCGCGACTCCGGGCAAACCGTCCTGCCCGGTGACAATCCGAACGACTATCTCATCAGCGCAGGGGACGTCCGAACCGTGGTCGAGAACCTGTGGCTGGCTGGCGCCGAGGGCGTCGCAGTCAACGGCGAGCGGATCACGACCGGGACGGCGATCCTCGACATCGGCGGAACCGTGCTGGTCAACTCGGCCTATCTCGCCCCGCCGTACCAGGTCGCGGCGATCGGTCCGCCCGACCTCTTCGACCGACTCAGCGCGGCCGTCGGTTTCCGCGACTTCGTCCGAACGCGGGCCCAGGCATTCGGGATCCAGATCGACTTCGCCGAGCCGGGCGACGTCGACCTGCCGGCCTACGCCGGCGCGATCACCTTGCGCTATGCACAGCCCGACCCCTCCGTCTCGCCGGCAACCGTGCGCGCTCCGTCCAGCTCGGCCCAGCCGTGAACCGGCGCCGGAACCAGCTCTCGCTGGCGATCGTGGCATTCCTGCTCGGGGCGCTCGTCATCATCCAGCTTCGATCGCAGGCGGCCGGTAACGGCCTCGACACCTTGACGACCACCGAGCTCACCGTGCTCGTCGGCAACCTCAACACCCGCAACGACCAGCTCCGGGCGGAAGTCGCGACCACCCAGGCCGAACTGGCCGCGCTCCAGGCCAGCGACGCCCGTGGCGAAACCTCGATCGGCCAGCTCCAGGTTGACCTGGCGCGGGTTCGCGCCTGGACGGGCCTTGACCCCGTGATCGGCCCCGGCGTCCGGATCACGGTCACCGGCGGCCTCCACGCAGGCTCCGTCCGGGACCTGGTCAACGAGCTCCGCAATGCCGGCGCCGAGGCAATCGCGGTGGACGACGTACGGGTCGAGCCGAACAGCATCGTCGACGGTCCGGTTGGCGGCTTGCTGATCGAGAGCACCCACCTGGGCGATCCATTCGAGGTCAGCGCGATCGGCAACCCGAACAGCCTCACCGGGAGCCTGACCCGGGCCGGCGGGATCATCGCCCAGCTTGCAGCGACGGATCCGACGGCCCAGCTGATCGTGACGCCGGTGGACATCCTGCGCCTTCCGGCGACGATCCAGAACCTCGTTCCGGCCCATGGCAAGCCGCGGCTCTGATACCCTCCCGGCCGAATGGCTGACCTGGTTTCCCGCGCCGCTTTGATCCGGTCCGCGTGATCCGTGGCTGAGCGTGCGCCGGTCGCTTTCCTGCTCGGTGATGTTCTGCGTCTGCGTCGCGCCCATCCGTGCGGCGGCGACACCTGGCTCGTCGACCGGCTCGGTGCCGACATCGGCCTGCGCTGCCGAACCTGCGCGCGGCGCGTTCTGCTGGAACGGCCGGTCCTCGAACGCCGAATGATCGAGTTCGTGGAGCGCGGCGATCTGGCGTTGCGGGCGGCGCTGGCGCCCCGCCCGCCCGACGTGCGGCCGTCATGATTCCCGGCCTCGGCAAGGGCGCGGCCGACCTGGTCCCGCCTGAGCAACTCGACACGGACCTGCGGACGGGCGATCGGGTCGAAGGCGAGGAGCCAACCGAGACCGGCGCCCTGGAGGTCCTCCGCAATCGGCCGTTCCTCGCGTTGTGGCTGGCCCAGGCGTTGACCCAGATCGGCGGCAACATGGTCCTGTACGGGCTCACCGTGCGGGTCTTCTCGCTGACCGGGTCCACCTCGGCAGTCAGCCTCCTGATCCTCACGTTCCTCGTGCCTGCCGTGCTCCTGTCGGCTGTGGCCGGCGTCTACGTCGACCGCCTCGATCGGCGCCTGATCCTGGTCGTGACCAACCTGCTCCGGGCGATCATGTTCGGGTTGCTGTTCTTCGTCGGTGACAACCTCGCCTTGATCCTCGTCCTCAACGCGGCGATCTCGACCGTCACCACGTTCTTCGCGCCGGCCGAGGCGGCCATGATCCCGGTGCTCGTCCGGCGCGGTCAGCTCCTGGCGGCGAACGGGATCTTCACGGTGACCCTGAATGCGGCGTTTGCCCTCGGCTTCGCCCTCCTCGGTCCGCTCGTCGTGAACCTGACCAGCCCACAGGCCCTCCTGCTGGTCGTGGCCACGCTGTACCTGCTGGCGATGATCCTGACCCTCAGCCTGCCGTCAGTTCCGCCGACGATCAGCGAACATGGCCTGGCCGTCCATGAGGCGAGCGCCGCGGTCGAGTCGACCTTCGGCCAGCTGCGCGAGGGAATCGCCTTCATCCGGGCAAACCGGAATATCACCTGGTCGCTCATCTACCTCGGGATCACGGCCTCGCTGATCGGCGTGCTGGGGGTCGTCGGTCCGGCATTCGCCACGGAAGCCCTGGGCCTGTCGGCCAAGGACTTCGTGGTCATCGTGCTGCCGCTCGGCATCGGAGTCGTCACCGGGATCCTGCTGCTCAACAGCTACGGCAAGGTGCTCTCGCGCCGGCGGACGATCGAGTCGGGGCTGATCCTGCTGGGGATCTTCCTGGCCATCCTGTCGGCGGCCGGCCCGGTCACCCGGTTCCTGCAGCACGTGACCTCCGTCTCGCCGATCGACGTGTCGTCGCTGGTGACCCTCCTGTCCGTGGTGATCGTGCTGGCCTTCCTGGCTGGGATCGCCTATGCCTGCGTCGCGATCCCGGCCCAGACCCAGCTCCAGGAAGACCTGCCCGAAGAGGTGCGCGGGCGCGTCTTCGGGGTGCTCAACATGCTGATCTCAACGGCCAGCTTCCTGCCGATCATCATCGTGGGCCAGATCGCCGACCTCCTCTCGACGACCGCGGTCGTGTTCGTGGTCGCCCTGGCCATCTCCGCCTCGGGGATCCTGTCGGCCGTCGGCCGGCGAATCCCCGGATCTGACCTGCCTGGATGAACCGAGTCGCGGTGGTCTTCACCGGTGGAACGATCAGCATGGTCGTCGACCCGGCTGCCGGCGGCGCGGTCCCCGCCCTCGACGGTGCGGCAATCCTGGCCCGCACCCCCGGCCTGGATCAGCTCGCCGAGCTCGTGCTCGTCGACCGCGGGATGCTCCCGGCCAGCCACTGGACGTTCGAACGGCTGCTCGACCTCGCCGCTGACCTGCGCCGCCTCGCGGCCGACCCGGCGATCGATGGGATCGTCGTTGTTCAGGGCACGGACACGATCGAAGAGTCGAGCTTTGCCCTCGAGCTGCTGGTCGACACGTCCAAGCCGATCGTCGTCACCGGCGCGATGCGCAACGCGACCGATCCGGGGTACGACGGATCGGCCAACTTGCGTGACGCGGTGCGTTGCGCGGCGAGTCCCGGGTTGATCGGTTGCGGTGTCGTCGTCGTGCTGGCGGGCACGATTGAACCCGCCGCCGACGTGACGAAGACACACGCCAGTGCGCTCGACACGTTTCGCAGCCTGAACGAGGGCCGGCTGGGTCGCCTGACTGACGCGGCCGTGATTCTCGAGCGGCCCCGAGGGCCGCGGCGACCGGTCCTGGCCACGATGACAGCCGTGGGCCCGGTGCCGATCATCGTCGCCACGGTCGGCCTCGACGATGGCCTGATCGGGGCGATCCGCTCGCTCCGGCCGGCCGGGATCGTGATCGAAGCCACCGGGGCCGGCAACACGGCGGCCGGCCTGCTGGCCGATGCTACTGACGCGATCCGCGCTGGAATCCCGGTCGTGCTGACCACCCGCTGCCCATCGGGGGCAGCCGGAACCGGCTATGCCTTCCCCGGGGGCGGATCGACGTGGGTCCACGCCGGCGCCCTCCTGGCCGGCACCCTCACCGGGCCGAAGGCGCGGATCGCCCTGGCCCTGGCCCTGGGTGCGGGCCTATCGGGGAGCGCCCTCGGAGCGTTCCTGGCCGGCCCGGAGTCGAGTCGGCAGCCGACCACGGGCACAAGCGCAAGGTCGGACGACTGAGCACCCCGGTGGGACCGGCTGAGCTGGTCATCCTCGGCCGGATCCTGACCCTGGCCGGCGAAGACGGCCTGGGCGAGGTGGCCGCCATTGCAATCCGGGACGGCCGCGTCCTGGCGGCCGGCAGCCGCCCGGAGGTCGAGGTCCTGGTTGGGCCGTCGACCCGTCGGATCGAGCTTGGAGTGGACGAGGTTGGGCTGCCCGGCCTGACTGATGGCCACCTTCACCTGGCCGCCGCGTCGATCGCCCTCGACCAGATCGAGCTGACCGACGACGCGACGCTCGAGGATGGGCTGCGGCGCATCGCCCGGGCGCACGCGCTTGCGGACCCGGGCGACTGGCTGACCGGCCACGGTTGGGCGCGCGATCGGTGGGGCGGCTGGCCAACAGCGACGGAGCTCGAGCGGGTTGCCCCGGGCCGGCGCGTGGCGCTGTGGGCCCACGACCATCATGCTCTGTGGGTCAGCCACGCAGCCCTCGCGGTCGCCGGCGTCGGGATCAGCACGACCGACCCGCCCGGCGGTGTGATCCGGCGGGCCGACGATGGCCGGCCGAGCGGCGTGCTGCACGAGTCGGCGACCGTGCTCGCCACTGCTCATGTCCCGGCACCAACCGCCGAGGCGTATGTGGCGGCCCTGCCAAGGCTCGGCCGCGATCTCCTCGCCCTGGGCGTGGTGGCGGTCCACGATCCGGGGCTCCTGCGGTCCGATCCGCGGCTTGACGGGCCGCATCGCGCCTACGCCAGCCTCGCCGATGCCGGGCGGCTGCCGGTCCGGGTCCACGCCTCGATCCGGGCCGAGGCGCTCGAACATGCGCTCGCCCGTGAGCTGCACAGCGGGGATCGCCTCGGCGGCGATCCGGAGGGCCGGGCCCGACTCGGCTGGTTGAAGCTCTTTGCCGACGGGTCGCTCGGCTCGCGGACGGCGGCGATGCTCGAGCCGTTCGAGCCTGAGGCCGGCTCCAGGGCAACCGGGGGCTCCGACGCCGAGCGCGGGATCTGGGTGACCGAGCCGCAGGTCCTCGACCGCCTGACCGCCCGGGCCGCAGCGGGCGGGATCGCGACCCAGATCCACGGGATCGGCGACGCGGCCGTCCGGGCAGCACTCGACGCATTCGGACCCAAGTCGACCCGGTCGCTGCCGTTGCGGGCCCGGGTCGAGCATGCCCAGCTCGTCGACCCGGCGGACCTGCGCCGTTTTGGCCGGCTCGGGATCGTGGCCTCGGTCCAACCGGTCCACCTCCGGGCCGACGCCGCCCAGGCGCGCCGGGCCTGGGGCGCTCGGGCCGAGCCGGCGAGCTACGCCTGGCGAGCCCTCCTGCGGTCCGGCGCCACGCTCGCCTTCGGCACGGACGCGCCGGTCGAGCCGATCGACCCGTGGCCGGGGCTCGCGCTGGCGATCGACCGACGCTGGCCGGGCTGGCCGCCCGGCACGCCCCGGTTCGGGCCGGACCAGGCGTTGACCCTGGACGAGACGCTCCGCGGCGCCTGCCTCGGCCCGGCGCAGGCCGAAGGCGCCGGGGACCGCGGCCGGCTGACGGCCGGCCAGCGGGCCGACCTGATCGTCATTCCTGCGGCTGCGATCGCGGAGCCAATCGAAGCCGGCGGACCGCTGGCGACGACCCGGCCACGGCTCGTCCTGGTCGATGGCCGGGTGGCATTCGAAGCCTGATCAGGCCACCCAGACCGTCACGGCACACCCCGCTGGCGGCGGGCTTCGTAGAGCAGGATTGCGGCCGCCGCTGAGACGTTGAGGCTGTCGGCGATCCCCAGCATCGGCAGGCGGACCGCCTGGATCCCGGGCCCTGACCAGGCGTCGGCGAGTCCCTCTGCCTCGCTGCCCAGGACGATCGCCAACGCACCGCGCAAGTCGACCTCGGTGTAGGGCAGTGAACCGTCGACCCGGGCGACCACGATCCTGATCCCCGCCTCGCGCAGCCAGGCGATCGTGGCCGGGGTTGTCGCCACGGCGATCGGCAGCGAGAAGATCGTGCCCAGGCTGGCCCGGATCGCGTTCGGGTTGAAGATGTCGGTGCGCGGATCGGCGGCGATCAAGGCATCGGCAGCGGCACCGTCGGCCGAGCGCAGGATGGCGCCCAGGTTGCCCGGCTTCTCGACCGACTCGGCCACCACGATGAGAGGCTCCGCCGGCAGGACCAGCCGGCCGAGGTTGACCGGCGGTGTCCGGATCACCGCCACCAGGCCATCCGAGCGATCGCCGAAGGCGAGCCTGGCCATGACCCGTTCGCTCACCGAGGTGACTGTCACCTTCGCCGTCTGTGCGACGTCGAGCGCCGCACGCGCTTCCGCCGACGTGGTCAGCCCCGGGCAGCTGAAGAGCTCGACGGTTTCCACGCCGGCGGTGAGCGCCCGACCGATCTCGCGTGCACCGTCGACGAGACTCAGCCCGAGCGACTCGCGCTCGCGGCGATCCCGCAGGCGGCTGGCCGCCCTGACTCGGGGATTCGCGGGGCTGGTGAGCTCGAGTGCGGTCATCGCGCCCAGCGGGCCATCGAACCGAGGTGGAGGCGCGTGCCGGCGTCCGACAGGAGCGACTGGTCGGCGACCTCGATCGAAGCGCCGGCGCCCGACCCGGCCACCGGCTCGAGCGCCTCGAGCAGGGCCTCACCGAGGCGGTCGGGCCCGAAGCCGGGAGTGTGGGCGCTGAGCAGGATGAACGCCGGGCCATCGTCGAGCAACTCGGCGCAGCCTGCCAGCAGGCCCGGCAGGTCAACGGCCAGTCGCCACGCTCGACCGCTCGCGCCGTGGCCGTAGGACGGCGGATCGAGGACGATCCCGGCATAGCGCCGTCCGCGGCGCAGCTCGCGCTCGACAAAGGCGGCGGCATCGTCGCTGATCCAGCGGATCGGCGCGCCCGCGAGGTCGTTCAGCGCCGCGTTGTGGCGGGCCCAGGCCACGGCCGGCCGCGACGAGTCGACATGGGTGACGGCGACTCCCGACCGGGCCGCGCTGATCGTCGCGGCGCCGGTGTAGGCGAACAGGTTGAGGATCGCGGTCGGGCCGTCGAATGGGCCGACCCCGCTGCCCCCGCCTGCAGCGGGCGGGCTGGGCGGGGCGATCCGGGCGGCCTGCCGGCCGATCCAGGCACGCGCTGCGCGCTGCTCCGGGAAGAGACCCACCTGGCCACTGGGCGCCAGGCGGAGCTCGAACCTGAAGTTGTCGTCCTCGACCTGCCAGGGCTCCACGGGTCGCCCATCCAGGGCCGTCCAACCCTCGTGCGCGACCATGCCCCGTTCAGCCCGGTCGAAGCGTGCGTCGGCGACGGCCCAGGCAGCGGGGTCCTGCGCAACGTGGCCGTCGGCCCCCGGGGCCGGACGATCGAGGACGATGGCACCGAAGCGCTCGAGCCGGCGAGCATCGCCCACATCGAGCAGGGCGTAGCTGGCATTGATGGGCGACACCGGCTCATCTTGCGTCATCCGCCCCAGCCGACGAAGGGCCGAGGCGTCAAACTGCGCCGGTGAGCACGACACGGGGCAGGAACGCGAGTGCCGGGCCAGGCGGCATCCCGATCGGGGGCCGATGAGCCCGCTCGAGGCGATTGCGATCCTCGCCGCCGGCCTTGCCGCGGGCACGATCAACACGATCGTCGGGTCGGGCACGCTGATCACCTTCCCGACGCTCCTTGCCTTCGGCTACCCGGCGGTCGTGGCCAATGTCTCGAACACGATCGGCCTGGTGCCCGGCTCGCTCAGCGGTGCGATCGGCTACCGGCGCGAGCTGGCGGGGCAGCGCGGCCGGGCAATCCGCCTGGGGATTGCGGCCACCCTCGGTGGCCTGACCGGAAGCGTGCTCCTGCTGGTCCTGCCCGCCGCTGCCTTCCAGAAGATCGTGCCGGTCCTGATCCTTGGTTCGGTGGTCCTGATCGCGATCCAGCCCCGCCTGTCCCGGGCGATGGGCGACCGGCGGGTCGAAGGCGAAGAGCACACCGTGCCGCTCGTTGCCACGATCTACCTGACCGGGATCTACGGCGGCTACTTCGGGGCAGGGCAGGGGGTGATCATGATGGCCCTGCTGGGCGTCTTCCTGCCCGACGGGCTGCAGCGCCTGAACGGCCTGAAGAATGTCCTGGCGGTCCTGATCAATGGCGTGGCCGCCGTCGTCTTTATCGTCCTGGCACCTGTGGCCTGGCCGCCGGCCATCCTGGTGGCGATCGGCGCGATCGTGGGCGGCCAGGTCGGCGCCCTCGTCGGCCGGCGCCTGCCGGCAGGGGCCCTGCGCCTCGCGATCATGGTGATCGGGACGATCGCCGGCGTCCGTCTCCTGCTTGGTTGAGTCGCGCGTTGGTGTCCCGTGCGCCGGCTGTCGTACCATGCCCTCCGGTGGCTTGGCTCTGTGCCTGCGCCGGCGGACGCAAACAGGAACGTTGCGACCGACGGTTCAACGGGTGCGGTGGCCAGGCCTCCAAAGCTCCTCGCGTGCGATTCGAGATCAGAGCCGGAGAGCATGAGGCCCGGACGGGGTTGGGCCCTTCCGGGCGTCTGCG
>JADGQK010000021.1 GCA_017881915.1 Chloroflexota bacterium
GGCGAACGGGATCACCGTGCCCCTGGGCAGCGGTGACCTGTGGTTCGTCTACCAGCCCTTCGTGGGCAAGCACGTCCAGATCATTCTCGATCTCACCGGTTACTTCGAGTAGGGCCGCGCGGCCCTAGGGTCGGGCGCGGGGCCATCACGCGCCGGCAGCCGGTTGGGCTCCCCGGCGTCATCCGGCCGTGCTTGCTACGATCGGGACGTGACCGACTTCTACACGATCGACCGGGCCAACGAGCGCCTCGAGGCACTCGAGGCCGTGCTGACCCAGCTGCGCGACCAGCGCGTTGAGCTGCGCGAGCTGAAGGCCGCCTTCGATGCCACCGAGGCCGGCCCCGAGCACGAGCGGCTGCGCCTCCGGATGCAGGGCGTCATCGACCAGATGCAGGCGGGGGTTGTCCGGATCGACGGCTGGAAGATCACCCTGCGCGACATCGCCACCGGCCTGGTCGACTTCCCGGCCCTCGTCTCGGGACGGCAGGTCTGGCTGTGCTGGCGCCTGGGCGAGGCGGACATAGCCTGGTGGCACGAGCTGGAAGCCGGCGTCGCGGGACGCCAGGCACTGATTGACCTGAAGTGAGGCGACGATGACCTTCCCGCCCTCGATTCCTTCGATCGACCCAGTCGAGGCCGAGCGACGGCTGCGCGAGGGCGATCCCGACGGCCGGCGGCCAGTCCTCGTGGACGTGCGCAACCTCGACGAGTTCATCCAGGCCCGGGTTTCCGGCGCGCGGTTCATCCCGCTGCCGGAGTTCGGGGCACGGTTCGGCGAGCTGCCCACCGACCGGCCGCTCTTCATGTTCTGTCACTCCGGATCGCGCTCCGCCGCCGCCGCCGCCCATCTCGTGCGCCTGGGCCGGACCGATGTCAGCAACGTGACCGGTGGGATCATCGGCTGGTCGCGGGCCGGCCTGCCACTGGCGAAGGGCCCGCTCGAGCCGGGCGAAGGCGGCTAGGCGGGGTTCGACCCACAGATGCCTTCGGGCACCTGGCTCCTGACAGATTCTGCCGCCAGCCGCGGTATGGTCCATCGTTGCCCTGGAATCGCGTTGGGGTGGCAGGCGGAGCGTGATGTGAGCACGAGTGGGGCTGCGCACGAACCCGAACCAGCCGCCAATCGCCTTCCAACAGACCATAAGGCAGCTGTGGGCGGAATCTGTCAACCAGCGGCCCCGAGAAGGGGCACCCAAGCGTGCGAGGGCCGGAACCGCCAGGAAACCGCTAGTGGCGGCGGCGGCGCAGTCGGGCGAAGATCGCCTTCGTTCGTTCCTTGTGGGCGAACGCCCAGCCGATCAGGATCAGCAGGATGAAGTCGACCGTGCCAGCGCCGGCGGCGCTCAGGTAGCCGAGCTGCTGGCCGACATCACCATCGATCTTCAGCGCGGGCAGGGTAGCCCCGATCAGGCCGAGCGCGAAGAATGGCGGCTGGGGGGCGAGATTGGCCCGCGCGCTCGCCGCGATGACGCCCTTGGAGGTGGTCCCCCCGACGACGAACGACTCGGCGCCACTGGCGATGCCGGCCGACCCGGCCAGTCCGCCCGAGTTCACCGACAGGTCCGTCTGGCTGAGGTGCTGCCAGCCGCTGATGTTGCCGCTGGCATCCGGCGTGGTCCAATAGACCTCGCCCTTCGGCGTGGTCCCGTCGCTGCCGCCGACCAGGTAGATCACCCCGTTCGAGGTGAACCCCGCTGCCCTGGTCCGGGCGGCCGGCAGATTCGACGCGCCCAGCCCGGTCCCCCAGGCCTGGACCTGGACGGGGGCCGCTGCGGCCGAGGCCGCCGGGGACGGCGCGGCGGCAGCCGCAGTGCCGAGGTTGCCCCGGAGGATCACGGCGGTGGGGCCGCTGGCGTCCCGCCCGCCGTACACGAATAGCTCGCTGCCGATCAGGGAGCCGTTCGCCTCGCTCCGGGGCTGGGGCAGCGGAGCCTGGGCCAGCCAGGCGCCGAGCTTGCCGGTCGAGTCGGCCGTGGCCTTCCAGACGCTCGTGGTCGGGCCGGTTCCGTCCGTGCCGCCGACCAGGATGAGCCCATCCGATGCGGCGACGACCGTGGCCGAGGCCCGCGACGACGGCAGCTTGAGCGTCGTGTTCTCGGCATAGGCGCCGAAGGCACCGCTGGTCGCATCCTGGGTGGAAACGTAGACCGTGTTGGTGGGCTTGCCGTCGCTACCGTCACCACCGATGACGTAGATGGAGCTGTTCAGGAAGATCGTTGCGGCGTCGGTCCGCGGCGCGGGCAGGGTCAGGGACGGCTGCCATGGACCGAAGTTGCCGCTGAACAGCGGCGACACGTACGTCTTGTCCGAGACCGTCGTGCCGTCCGTGCCACCGACATAGAACAGGTTCGTGCCGGCCTGGACCAGTCGGCCGTCGGTCCGCGGCGCGGGCAGGGCCAGCTGGGCCGGCGACGGATCCCACGGCAGCGGCGCGCCGGCCGGGGCCGGACAGGGCAGGGTGCGGTTGCTGGGCGGGCAGAAGTTGATCGGGGAGATGGCGTTGACCCCGACATCGATCGTCGAGAAGACGGTGAAGTAGTAGGCCCGGTCGGGGATGTAGCCGAGCAGCATGATGATCAGCACGAACCAGAAGGCGGCCTTGAGCGTCGCCCACGTCCAGCCCTCGCCGTCGAGCAGGCCGAAGAGGACCCGCCGCCGGCCCGAGCTGCCCGTGCTGAGCGTCTGTCCCGCCATCGTCCTCCATCCCTTGCGCCGGCCGTTCCGACCGCCGCGCCGTTTACTTGATCGTGAGCGTCCCGGTCATGTTCGGGTGGACCGCGCAGTGGAACGTGTAGGCCCCCGCCGGCAGTGCCGGAACGCTGTAGTCCTTGGTCGCCGGGCCGTTGAAGATGTCGCCCGTGAAGACGGCCTTGCCCGACCCATCGACGATCACCACGTTGTGGGGTACCGACGCGTCCTGGTTGTTGAACTGGAGATCGAAGGCCGCGTTGGCCGGAGCTGTCAGGCTCGTCTCGGTGAAGGCGATGTTGACCGCCTCGAGCTTGACCACCGTGGCGCCTGGCGCGGGAGTCACGGCCGGCCCGCCACTGGCGGCTGGACTGCTGCCGGCAGTCAGCGCTGAGCTCCAGCAGTCGGGCACCGGCGAGGCGCCGGCGGCTGGGGTGAAGTTCGGATCGCGCCAGCCCGTCCCCGTCTCGACCTTGCCCGATGCATCGAGGATGGGCTCGTTCGTGCTGTTGTCCCGGACCGTGTAGGTCAGCGTATTGGGCGCCCGGATGAAGTCGATCAGGTTCTGGATCTGGACGTAGTTGAGCGGGCCGCCGTTCGTGTCGGCCCAGACCGGCATCAGGCTGGACGGATTGCCGCAGACGTAGCGGCCACCCACCGTCAGGACGTTCTTGATGTAGTCCGGGTTGAGGTGCACGTACAGCTTGGCCTGGTCATTGAGGACCGGGCCGATCCCGCCCTGGCCGGCCGCGCCGTGGCAGCGGGCGCAGTTCGCCTCGAACAGGTTGTAGCCGGCTTCGACCGAGGTAACCTGCTGCGCGGCGACCTCCTTGGCCTCGCGCGACGTGTTGGCGACCCCCGGGAAACCCAGGTCGTAGAAGTAGTACAGGATCACGAACACCACGACGAACAGGACCGCCAGGAAGCCGACCCACCGGGCGCTCGAGCTCTGGCGCACGATCGATGCGGCCCGCTCCGGGGTGAGGGCCAGCTGATGGGCAGACGGCGGCGCCGAGAATCGCTCGGCCGGAGCCGGCGTGCTCTCGGGGCGGGTGGCCGGCAGCCGCTCCTCCGGCCCCGGGCCGGACGGGTCGCTCATCTGTCTCCTCGTGGGGGCAGGCCGGACACGGTCAGATACAACCGGTCGGCGACTTCGGCGGGATCAGGCCGGGCTGGCCGAGCGCGATCGGCAGCGGTCCGAGGGTGATCTTGAGGGTGTCGACCGAGAGCGCCCCGCTCCCGTCGACCGAGACGGAGAAGCGGTCCATGCTCCGGGGCGCCGGTCCGAACTGCGCGCCGAGGGCCTTGATCCCGAGCCGGTCGTAGCGCGAGCCGTGGCAGGGGCACTCGAACCAGAAGTTCTTGAGGCACGGATTGGGCTTGCAGCCGAGGTGCGGGCAGCGCTGGTACAACGCCCGGACGTTGACTCCGGTGCCCTCGCCCGTTGCGTCGGCACCGGCCACGAATTCCTGGCGCGACGTGTCGACCAGCATCACGTAGGCCTTGGCCGCGCTGTAGTAAGCCGGGAAGCCGTCCTTGATCGGCAGGCTCGAGTTCTGGGCCTTGACGTCGGCGAATGTCCCGATCAGCACCTTGCTCTTGTTGCCCGTCGCGATCGCCGGCCAGATGAAGCCGATCGTGCCCGCCCCGAGCTCGGCCAGGAAAAGCGCCATCCCGACCCCAAGGGCCGTGCGCAGGACCTGCCGCCGCGAGACGCCCTGAACCTGCTCCTTGCGGAGGGCCTTGATCGCCTCTTTCGAGAGGGCCTGTGGGCGGCCGGCCGGTTCGACCTGGTAGTTGCTCATCGGGGGGCCTCGAGGTGCTCGCTCACAGGCTGAAATGCAGCCCGTCGGTATTCAGGTAGGGGATCACGAAGGCGTAGCCGGGACCCCGGAAGAAGATCCCAACGAAGGTCACGATCAGGCCGAGGGCGCAGAACATGCTGAACAGGACGACCGCGGTCTTGCGCTGCGATGGGCGGGTGGCCGCCAGGTTGCCCCGGTCGACGTACGGGATCAGGGCGGCTCCGACCAGCACGAACGTGGGTACCATCACACCGGCCACCGTGGGGTGGAAGTACGACAGCAGTTCCTGGAGCCCCAGGAAGTACCACGGCGCCTTGGCCACGGCCGGGGTCACGTTGGAGTTGGCCAGGGCCTCCAGTGGAGCGTTCACGAAGAGGCCCATCATGAGCAGGAAGATGCTCATCAGGGCGCCGGCCAGGAACTCGATCGAAAGCAGGTGCGGCCAGGTCATGACGGTGTCGTCGGGTTCCTTCTGGACCCGCACCACGGCGTCCTGCTTGACCAGGGCGAGCAGTCGGTATGGTCGCGCCGACATCGGCACGCGCTGCTTGTCGATCTCCGTCCGGCGGGCCGGGTCGACCGGTACGACCGTCCGCGGCTCAGGCGGCGTCTTCACATCAGTCATAGCGGTCCACTGATCCCACCGTCTTTTCTGATTCGCCAGAAATGGACCGCCAGGAAGATGGCCGCGACCAAGGGGAAGAACATGATGTGCAGGACATAGAAGCGCAGCAGCGTGTTCTGGCCCACCTCCAGTCCACCCAGCAGGATGAGCTTCGTGGGCGTGTTCAACAGCGGGGCGTAACCACCCATGTTCGTGCCGATCGTGATCGCCCAGTAGGCGATCTGGTCCCACGGCAGCAGGTAGCCGGTGAACGACAACATCAGGGTGACGAACAGGAGGACCACCCCGACGACCCAGTTGAACTCGCGCGGCGGCTTGTAGGCCCCGTGGTAGAAGACCCGCATCATGTGCAGGAAGACGAAGAAGACCATCAGGTGAGCGGCCCACCGATGGATATTCCGGGTCAGCAGCCCGAAGGCCACTTCGCTCTGGATCGAGAGGATGTTCGAATAAGCCTGGGTCGCCGAGGGCACGTAGAAGAACATCAGGTACACGCCGGTGACCGTCAGGACGAGGAACAGGAAGAAGCTCAGTCCGCCGAGGCAGAACGTATAGGCGAACTTGACGGCGTGCTGCCGGACGCGAACCGGGTGGATGTGCAGGAACACGTTGTTCATGACCGCATACGCCCGCGAACGCTCGTCGTTGGGGTAGGGCTGGCGGAACAACGAGCGCCACACGACGCTCCGGCGGATGCTCTGGTCCACCCGCTCGAGGAAGCTCACCGGGATCCTCCTGCCACGCCGGGCGTCCCGGCAAGTTGCGCATCACGGTACGACTCCTTGTAGAGCCGACCGTCGCTCGACACCTCCTGCAGCTCGAACCGCTCCATCGTAATGGCGTCGAACGGGCATCGCTTGACGCACAGCGCACAGCGGATGCAGCGTTCCTCGTCGAGGATCATCGCGGCCCCCTGGTCCCAGCCGTAGGCCTCCTCGATCTCCGGCAGGAGCCCCTCGCTCTTGAGCTGGTTCACGTCGACCATGTGGATGACGCCCTCGGGGCAGACATCGGCACAGGCGCCGCACAGGACGCATCGGAATGGGTCGAACCAGATGTTGAAGTTGCACATCAGGCAGCGGGTGGATTCGGCCACGGCCTGGTTGGCGTTGTAGCCCAACTCCACCGGCGTGGTGAAGTTCACCGACGGCTCGGTCGAGGGCATCCGCAGCGCGACTGGGGCCATCGGGATGTGCTGGCGGGGCAGGACGTCGTAGAACTCGGGCATGTCATGGCGCCAGGAGCTGGTGATCTTGACGTTGGCGACGACGCTCACGTCGGACCGGCCGGTGAGGTAGCGGTCGATCGCATAGGCGCACTTCTTGCCGTGCCCGGCTGCCTCGATCAGGGTGGTCGGCCCGGTGACGAAGTCGCCGCAGGCGAACACGCCCCGGACATTGGTGGCGTAGGTGGCGGGATCCACCTTGACCCGGCCCCGGTTGATCTCGAAGCTCGCCTCGACCGGCAGGAAGCTGAGGTCCGCCGACTGGGAGACCGCTGGAATGACGGTGTCCGCCTTGATCTCGAATTCCGATCCGGGAATGGGCACCGGCGAGCGCCGTCCCGACGCATCCGGCTCGCCCAGCCGATTGCGAATGAAGCGGACGGCCGTCACCCGGCCGTCCTCGCCGAGCACTTCGATCGGACTGGCCAGGAACTCCATCCGGACGCCCTCGCGCTCGGTTTCGCCCAGCTCCTCCTCGTCGACCACGAGCTCCGAGCGGGTCCGCCGGTAGACGATCGCGACGTGTTCGGCGCCGTGGCGCAGGCTGGTCCGGGAGCAATCCATCGCGGTGTACCCGCCGCCGATCACCACGACGTCGCGGCCGACCTCGAGCTCCTGGCCGAGATTGGCGATCTTCATGAAGTCGACACCGTACTGGACCCCCTCGAGGTCGCCGCCAGGCACGTCGAGGGCAACCGCGTCCATGGCGCCGGCCGTGATCGCGATCCCGTCGAAGTCGCGCTGGAGCTGCTCGAACGGGATGTCCTTGCCGATCGTCGTGTTGAACACGAACTTCACGCCGAGCTGCTCGACCAACCGGATGTCCATCTCGATCGCCTCGCGCGGCAGGCGGAAGGCCGGCACGCCGATCAGCATCGTCCCGCCGCCGTAAGGCAGGCTGTCGAAGACCGTGACCTGGAAGCCCTTGAGGGCCAGCTCGCGGGCGACTGAAATGCCGGCCGGGCCGGCGCCGACCACTGCGACACGCTCCTCGCGGGGCGGGATCAGGGGGATGACGTCGGGGATGCCCGACGCCTCATGCCACTCCACCAGGAACCGTTTCATCGCCCGGATCGCCAGCGGCCGGTCAATGTCGCCTCGACGGCAGGCGCGCTCACACGGCGCGGAGCAGACATACGAGCACATCGCCGCGACCGGGTTCGGGTCGCGGCTGAGGATGTAGCCCTCCTCGAACCGGCCCTCGGCGGCAAGGTTCAGGTAGCCCCGGCAGTTCGTCCCGACCGGACATGCCTCCTGGCACTCGATGTTGCACTGGAGCCAGGACGCGTCGACAGGCTGAACGAGGAATTCCTGGTTCGGGTCGATGGCCAAGTCGGAGGTCGTACCTTTCCCTTGATCGGCTCGGACAGGAGGAAACGCCGGCAGGATGCCGGCCCGCGGCGAATCTACCACCGAGGCGCGCTCGCGTGCAGGGATCAGGCCGGGCCGGAGCATGCCCCGAAGTTGACGCCTGCGGGTGCGGCAGCTACCCTCGGGCGAAGGTCCACGTGGTCGACGAGCGCCCCGGACCGACGAGGAGGGACTTGGGCCTGAGCCAGATCGCGTCGTTGGCACTCGGCCTGCTGATCGGCGTCGCGGTCGGGGCGGTGCTCCTGTCGGTGCTGCGCTCCCGGCCGCGCCCTGCGCGTGAGATCCGGGTGACGGTTACCGCCAACGACCTGCCCGGGCGACGAGCGTCCACCCTGGCCGTTGACGAGGGCCAGGCCAGCGCCATCCCGGCCGGTCGGGGCGGGCCGGCCGACCCATTGACTCTCGGAACCACAGGGCCGGCCGCGAGCCTGGCCGACACCTTGGGAACGGGCGTTCGAAACGACTCGGCGGGCGCGGCCATGGTTGCCGTCCCGATCATCCGCCAGCCCGACCCGCTGCTGGCCGCGATGCGCGAGCGGGTCGAGGCGACCGTCCTGCTCGTCGGCGCAGCCGCACCGGTCAGGCTGGCCGCCGGAAGCCCGCTGGGGGTCGCCCTGGCCGAGCGACCGCAGGCAGAGGCCGAGCCCGGGCGGACCGGCGCCAGGCCAGATCACAGTTCCGGAACAGCCTCGGACTCCGCGCCCGGGGCCGGCTCCGGGCCTGCGTCCGCGTCCGCCCCAGGCGCCCCGCTGAGCGGCCCATGCTCGGACGAGCGGCGGGTCGCCGCCGAGCGCTGCGACCTGGCGGACCGGCTGGGCGAACAGGCGGGGCTGGCCAATCAGCGCCTGCGCGACCAGCAGCGGGCCTACGACGATCTGACCGCCCGGGCGACCCGCATGGCCCTCGTCGCCGATCCCCGGGAGATCCGATCCGCGAAGGAAGCCGCCCGTTTGACGTTCCGGCGGGCTCATGCCGGGGCTGACTCCCGCGAGTCCGTCGAGGCGGCCGCCCGCGACTGGCTGACCGAGATCAACCGGATCAACCAGGCGGCACGGGAGGCCACGCTGGAGGGCACCCGGATGCGCGAAGCGTCGGCGCAGCTGGCCCTGACCATCGAACGACTGAGCCTCGAGGCCGATGTCGCCCGGATCAATGCGGAGTCGGCGGCCGAGGCCTGTCACTCAGCCCGGGAAGCCCTGGCGGCCTGCGAGGAGGCCCAGGTGGACCGCCGGGCCGGGCGGGTCCCGGTCGATCCGGCGGCGGCTCCCGTGGAGGCGGCCCGACCGCGCCTGGTCGGTGGCCCGGAGTTCGAGCCCGGTGAGGTCGACGATTACACTCCACCTGCCGAGCGCGCCTTCGCCGGAGCGGAACCGCGCATCCTGCGCATGCTGCGTGGCGATGGCGAAGCCGTTCGGACCGTGGTCGAGGACGTGGCCGGTGACGATCCGGTCGAACAGCGCCGCTGGCAGCTCCTCCTGAGCAACCTCGTCGACGCCTGCGTCGCCCGGGCGATCGAAGCCTCGTCGCTCGAGTTCCCGACCGATCACGGTTTCTGGGGACCGTTCAGCCAGGTCCAGAGCCGGGACATCGCGACGGCCCTCGCTTCGATGGGCTACCGATTTGACGGACTGGGCGGCTTCTCCGATGGCCGGGTCCCGGGTCAGCGCGAGCTGTCGCTCGCCATGGGCTATGCCGGCCTCGATCCGATGCGCCTGCGGACCTGGCCGACAGAGGCAACGATGCCCAACCTGTTCGAGGATGTCCGGGTCGCGGCCGATGAATACGTCGCGTCTGCGGCGGGCGAGCTGACCCTGGGCGAGATGGTGGCCCTCCTGCGCGGTCGGGCAGAGCCGCTGGCCGACCTGTGGAACAACTGGGGGAAGGTCCGGCCGTTGCTCCTCGAGGCGTGATCGCTCAGATCACTCAGGACTCGACCGTTGCCGCCTCTTCTTCATCCTCGTCGATCACCACGACCCGGAAGTCCTCGGCCGCGGCCGTTCCGATCCGGGCGCCATCGCCGGCGGCCCATTCGGCGATCCGGGCGGCGAGCTGCTCGGGCTCGCGGATCTGGCTGGCATGGGCGCGCAGGGCAGCGACCTTCCGCCCGATCGTGGCGCTGACATCGACCCAGGCCGTCGGGTGGGTGGTCCAGAAGAGGTACAGGCGGCGGACCCGGTGGGCCGCCAAACCGGATCGGGCGAGGGCCGGGAACGCCATCGGGTTGCGCGCCGCCGGATAGACAGCATCGATCGCGGCCAGGCCGGCGGCCCGGTGGTCGGTGTGATTGATCCCACCGCCGGGATAGATCACGACCTCGGGATCCTGGGCCAGGACCGCTTCTGGCCGGAACGTCCGAATCTCGCGCACGAGGAGTTCACGCAGGAGGAGGTCGTTGACCAACCCGCCGTCAGGTTGATGGAGGAAGCTGACTCCGGCGTAGCCCACGATCCCGGCTGCGGCGCGCTGCTCTCGCTCGCGCAGCTGGCCCAGCGCAAGGGGATCTGCGTTGGGGTCCTCGCCGCCCTGGTCGCCGCTCGTGCAGCAGACCAGCCAGCCGACGGAGCCGGCATCGATCCAGCGAGCCGCGGTTGCGGCCGGGCCGAAATCCGCGTCGTCCGGGTGGGCCGCGATCAGCATGAAACGGGCCGGACGCCAGTCGTCGGGCTGGACCAGCTCGGCTGGTGGGGACGTCACCGGATCCTCGTTCAAGACTTACCTTGCCAACTGGATTGCGGTATCATCCCGCCCGAGGCTTCGCTCGTATCCCCCCACGAGCGAGGCCTCTTTGCGTGTCCGGCAGGACCTTCCTTGCCTCACGACCCTCGCTGGGCTCAACCGGGCGCCGTCCGGCTCGCGCGCTGGGCCTTGGCGGCGGCCAGCCGGGCGAGGACCTCCGCCGCGTGGCCATTCGCCTTGACCTTCGGCCAGGCCCAGGCAATCAGCCCGTCCGGATCGACCAGGAACGACGAGCGCTGGATACCCATGTATTCACGCCCGTAGCTCTGCCTGAGGGTCCACGCGCCGTACGCCTGGGCGACGCCATGGTCCTGGTCCGACAGTAGCGTGAATGGCAGCTCGAACTTCTCGCGGAAGCGGCGGTGACTGTCCGACCCATCCGGGCTGATCCCCCAGACATCGGCGCCTTCGTCGCGGATCGACTCGTCGAGGTCGCGGAACTGGCAGGCCTCGGTGGTGCAGCCGGGAGTGTCGTCCTCGGGGTAGAAATAGACGATCGTCCAGCGGCCACGCTGCTCGGCAAGCCGGTGCAGGGCGCCCCGTTCATCAGGGAGAGCGACCGGCGGAGCCTGGTCGCCGGCGACGGGCATGCTCACGATCCGGAGCCTAGCAGGGTCGTCTCGATGACGAGCAGCCGGCCCCCGCCAAGCTCGACGCGGGGACGTCCGGAAGTCGCGACCACCTCGTTCGACAAGCCCCGCGAGTACCCGGTCGCGAGGGTCGCTCCGACCAGCGGCCAGCGCAACCCGTGCGTCGTCACGTCGGTCGCCGGCCCATCGAAGGGCAGCAATGTGACCAGGTCGCCGGCACGCTCGATCAGGTCGAACCTCGCCCCGACCCCTGCGACGGACCCCTCGCTCGCGCTCAGCAGGCGAACCCGGGTCCGCCCGTCGAGGAGGGTGACCGTCCGCCCGGCGAGCACCGGATGGGCGAGGATCCAGACGTTTGCGAGCTGGTGATCGAGGCGATCACCGAAGGCGCCCAGTACGAGCACGTCCGTCGCGCCCCGCCCGGCGGCCGCGACCAGGGCCAGCTCGGTATCGGAGGCGTCCTTGTCGGTTGGCCAGCGATCGATCGCGACGCCCGACCGGCCAAGCTCCGCCAAGCCCGAATCACCGAGCGAGTCGCCGTCGCCGACGACCAGGTCGAGGCGCAGCCCGAGGGGCCTGGCGAGGAGCGCCCCGGCGTCGGCGCCGATGATCGCCTCGATCGCCTCGTCCCAACCCGGCCAGGCAGCATCGAGCTCGGAGCGTAGCGGGCCCGAGCCCCCGGCCAGGACGATGACGCGGGTGACCATCGACCGATCCTACTCGACCGCCCCGATCGCCTCACGGGCCCGCGCTGCCGCACGGGCCGCGGCCACGGCCCGATGCTAGACTTCCGGCCGTGCCCGACCCCCTCGACCACCCCGCCATCCAGCGCGTCATTGACGCCGCCAGCAGGAAGGGCGTCAGCCTCGAGGTCAGGGTGTTCGATGAGTCGACCCACACAGCCGAGGAAGCTGCAGCCGCCGTCGGGGCGGAGATCGGCCAGATCGTGAAGTCGCTGGTCTTCGTCGCGCCGGGCGAGGACGGCACGCTGGATCCGATCCTCTGCCTCGTGTCCGGGCCGAACCGGGTCGACCTTGCCCGGCTGGCGGCCGTCACCGGCGCAGGCAATATCCGGCGAGCGACCGCCCGTGAGGCGAACGATCTTTCGGGCTTCACGATCGGGGGGATCCCGCCGATCGGCCACAGCCGGGCGATGCGAGTGATCATGGACCCTGACCTGGGCCGGTTCCAGGTCGTGTGGGCCGCTGCCGGCACGGCGACCGCCGTCTTCCCGGTGCCGCCGGCGACCCTGCGCGCGCTCTCGAACGCGACCGTCGCACCGATCACCGAGGACCACGCCGGCAGCCCGCGGACATGACCGCCGAGCCGCACGTCGCGGTCGCCGGCTACCCGGGCGGGATCCGGGTCCGGTCGACCTGGGGCGGGAGTGGCGACGGAGCCGCCATCTTCGCCCTGTCGGAGGTCGGCGGTACGCTCGTCGAGCACGGCTCGATCGTCTCGCCGACGTATGAACGCCTGTGCCGCGCCGAACTCCGGATCGAGAGCCCTGCCGGGCCGTGGGCCGTCCGTCTCGCTTCGCCGATCTTCGATGAGCCGTCGGCCCTCCTGTGGGACGAGCCGGGCCTCCTCATCGTCGGCTACGGCTTTGCCAGCTACGCCTTTGCGGCGCGCACGGGCGAACTGCGCTGGAGCCATCGATCGCATTCCCCGCTCGTGGCGGTCCTCGGTTCGTCACGGATCGCCCACGTGATCGTGCAGGCCGAGATCGAGACGTTCGCCATCGGGCCCGACGGCGAGGTCGCCTGGCGGATCGCCCACTCGGACGTCGTCACGGAGGCAGCCCTGGTTGGTGGTCGGCTCGTCCTGACCAGCTTCGCCGGCCAGCTCAGCGCGCTGGACCCCCGGACCGGACGGCCGACTGGCTGACGTCGCTCACGCGAAATCGACGTGGATGAACGGTGGATAGCAGCGCCGCCCCCCCGGGATTCAGTGGACAACCGCCATTGACCGGGCCGGCCCCGGCGCCTATCGTCCTGGTAGCCTGAAGGGGCCGAGCGAGCGCTAACGGTCGAGATGACATCAAGACCCACGCGCCGGGTAGGTTCCTTCGGGCCTTTCCATGGCCGGCGGGTATCATCCCCGGGACGTGGAGCCCCTCCTCCTGCTCGTGCTCGGCCTTGCCCTGGTCGTCGCCGGTGCCCTGTTCATGGGGTCGATCGGGCCGGGCCAGCGCGTTGGTCGGCTGCTCGCCTCGACGCCGCGGGTCAGCGTGGAGCAGGCCCTCGGCCTGGCGACGGACGCCGTCCCTCGCTATGTCCGGCTGGATGGCCGTCTCGACAGCCACGAGGACTTCCCGGACGAGCGCGAGCAACCGCTCATCTTCCGGCGTCGTCGGCTCGAGGCGTGGCGCGGGCGGCGCTGGGAGATCCTGGGCGAGGCGCGCGACCTGGTGCCCTTCCAGCTCAACGAGGGCCTCGCCTCGATCGCGATCGACGGCCAGGCGCTGGACGTGGGCCTCGTGGTGCTGCCGCGCGAGGCGCTTGGGGCCGCCCACGAGGCGCCCGAGCTGCTGCCCGACGGCCTGGATCCGGCGACCCGGGTGCGCCTCCGGATCGAGCAGCTCTCAGCGGTCGAACACGCTACGGTCATCGGCACGCCGGCCCTCGACGCCGCCGGCAGGCCGATCCTGACCGCCGGCACCGGCCGGCCCCTGATCCTGTCCACGCTGGAACCGGCCGAGGCGATGCAGCTCCTTGCCGGAGGTCGGGACCGGGCCATGGTCGTGGCCATCCTGCTGCTCGGCGGTTTCGTCCTGCTGATGCTTGGTGCCGGTTGGGGGATCGTCCGGATGATCGCGGGGTGAGGAACGGCGGTCCGACCAGGGCGGTGGTTCGCGACGTGGCTCGCGCTGCGCTGGCCGCCTGCTGCCTCGCCTGGCTCCTGGCGGCCTCGATCGGCCCGGCCCTGGCCGACTCGCCCAGCCCCAGCCCGGGCACCTACGGCGGAGGCGACACGCGGACCGCCGGCCAGGGGCCCGGCCTCGAAGGATCACCGCTCTACGCGATCGGGGGGGTGCTCGTGGTGGCCCTGGTCAGCATCGGGATCACCCTGATCTACCTGCGAACGACGTCTGGGGCTGACTCGGCGCCAGTCGGCTCGCCACCGGATGACTCCGAGGCGCGCTGACCATGGCCGGCCGCTCAACCCGGGTCGCACTCGTTGCGCTGCTGGCCGTGGTCGCGGTCGGCGCCGGCGCCGGCCTGGCCGCCATCACCGGGAAGCCGGCGCCGGGAGCGAGCTCCCCGCCGCCGCTCGCGGCCGGGAGCTCGGGCTCCAGCTCGAGTCCAACGGTCGGACCAACGGTCGGACCCTCGTCTTCGGCCGGCCCGACCGCCTCCCCGGGCAGGACGCCATCATCGAGCCCGGTCGGTCCCGCGCCGGCACCCACGAGCGCGGCGACCTTCGTGGCCGGCAAGACAGTCGTGCCGATGGGCTGGCCGTTCGGTGCATCGGTCAAGGTCGGCTATGGACCCGGCTTCGGCGTCTACCGGGTGGCGCCCCTGGAGCCCTTCAACATGATCTCGGGGGTGTCGAAATCGGGCGCCCTGCTCCGCGGCCACGATGGCCTGGACCTGCGAGTGCCGATCGGGACGCCCGTCCTGGCACCGTTCAGCGGCCTGGTGATCGACCCCCGGCTGCACTGGATCCCGTGGGACCCGGCGCGCTATGGCAAGGTCGTGGCGATCCAGAGTGACGAGTCGACGTCGACCGGCTACAGCGTGATCCTGGTGCACCTGTCGTCGATCGGAGTCCCGCTCGGCGCCCATGTGACCCGCGGCCAGGTCGTGGGCTTGACCGGGATCAGCGGCGACGCCGCCGGGACGATCCCGCACCTCCACCTCGAGCTGCGCGCCCCGTTCCTGATCCGTTATCGGGTCCACGGCGTAATCCGCCGGATCGATGCCTTCGATCCCCGCCCTTCCCTCCTCGCGGCCGACCCACACCGTCACTGAAGCGGCCGGTCGGCCGGTGCCGGCGCGGGCTCGCGGTACGTTCGTCCTATTGGCAAGAACTGGTAGTTTGCCTAACCTCCAGTCGACTTACCAATTCCTCCAGCAGACGACCTTTGACCACCACCTCGACCCAGCGACCGACGGACGCGACGCTTTCGGTGACGAAGGCTGCCCGGCTCCTCGGCGTTCACCCGAACACGATTCGCGCATGGAGCGACCAGGGCCGCCTCCGCTACTACCGGATCAACACCCGCGGAGACCGGCGCTACCGGCTCGGCGACCTGCAGCGATTCCTCGGGGCTGCCGCGGCTGCCGGCACGGTCGGCTCCTCATCCGGCCGGGGCGGTCGAGCCGGCCGGATGGTCGGGCTTGGCCAGCCGCCAGCCCTCACCGTCGTGGCCGGGGACCGGTCGAATCGCGAATGGGCACCGCGCAGGGGTGCTCCTGGCCGGACGACCCTGGCCGCCACACTCGGCCCGCAGGAGGAGTCGCTCGACCGTCGGCGCCACGCCCTGGATCTACAGGTGATCGCCGAGCTCGCCCGGCTGTCGTCAACCGGACGGGACCTGGATCTCACCCTGGGCCGCGCCGTCCACATCATCCGCGGCGCGTATGGCCACGCCGCCGTGGCCGTCCTGCACTGGCACGACACGACCCTCGAAACCCACGCGGTCGAGGGCTCGGCTCTGGGCCATGGGGCCACCCGACCGGCAGCGGCCGGCCTGGCGGGACGAGCACTCGACGAGGACCGGGCCGTCCTCGCCGAGCGCAGCCGGGGCGCCCGGCCCGACGGCCCGATCCTGCTGGAGTCACGCTGCGAGATCGTGGCACCCATCCCGGGTGAGCGGCGGGCCTGGGGCGTCCTCGTCCTCGCCTCGACCAGCCCGGGTGGTCTGACCGAGGCGGACTTGCTCACGGCCACGTCCCTGGCCGGCGTCGTCGGCAGCCTCATCGCCCGCGCCCAGCTGATCGAGGAGACGGGCCAGCAGGTCCATCGCCTCGAAGCGCTGCAGCGCGTCGCCGGCGACATCGGCAGCAAGCTCGACCTGGACCAGATCCTGGCCGGCATCGTCGACCATGCGATGGTCCTGTTCGCGGCGGAGCGGGCGGCCGTCTTCATGCGACGCCCCGACGGGACGGTCATCGCCGAGGTCGCCCGAGGCCTGTCGGCCGCGTATCTCGGCTCGGTTCGTGACTTCCCGACACCGTCCCTGCCGGCCGCGGCGATGGCCGCTCGTCGTCCGCTCTTTGCCGTCAACTACGCCGACGACCCGCTCGGGGTGCTGATGCGGACGGCGGTCATCCAGGAAGGCTTCGACACGCTGTGTGCCGCACCATTCTTTGATGGTGACAGCCTGCTCGGGCTGCTGTGCGTCTATCACGACCGGCCCCACCAGTGGACCGGGGACGAGCTGGAGACGATCGGCGCGTTCGCGGCCCAGGGCGGCGTGGCGATCAAGACAGCCCAGAACTACGCGCAGATGGCGACCTGGGCGGCACAGCTCCAATCGATCCAGGCTCTCGGCGCCCGGCTCAACCGGCTGGGGACAGCCGAGGAGATCGGCTCGGCGATCGCGACGGAGCTGCGCGACCTGATCGACTACCACAATGTCCGGGTCTACCGGATTCGGGACGACGAGTTGATTCCCGTCGCCTACCGTGGCCAGGTCGGTGAATACAGCATCGAGACAGGCGACATGCTTCGGGTCTCGATCAAGACCGGCATCACCGGCTGGGTCGCCGTCAACGGTGTCGCCCAGATGCTGCCCGATGCCTCGAAGGATCCCCGGGCGACAACCATTCCGGGGACTGACGACGACCTCGACGAGTCGATGCTGCTCGCCCCGATGACCTTCGACGACCAGGTCCTGGGAGTGGTCGTCCTTTCGAAGCTGGGCCTCCACCAGTTCACCGAAGACGACCTGCGACTGCTCGTCATCTATGCCAGCCTCGCGGCCCAGGCGATGGCCAACGCCGACACGACAAGCCGATTGCGGGACCAGTCTGCCGCGCTGGAGCGCCAGCTGAGCAGCCAGCGGGCTCTGCTCCAGATCACCGAGTCGATCCTGACGACGCTCGACCCGGTGGCAATCCTCGAGCAGGTCACCGATCGGCTGGCCGGTCTCGTCCGCTACGACAACATCGCCGTGGAGGTCGTCGACCCGGTCAGCGGCCTGCTCAAACCGCTCACCGCCCGGGGTGTCCAGGCCGACCTGTTCATGGAGCCGTGGGTCGCCGGCGAGAGCGGGATGGCGACCTGGGTCGTGGAGCACAACGAGCCGGCCCTCATCGAGGACGAGCGGAACGACGGGCGGGTCAACCAGTTCCGCGGAAATGAGCCCTTCGAGGGAAGCCTGATCGTCGTGCCGTTGCGCGACCGGGACGGCGCGCACGGCGTGCTCACGCTCGAGCGCCTCGGCCCCGGCGACGTGTATAGCCAGGACGAGTTCGAGCTGGTCAAGCTGTTTGCTGCCCAGGTCTCGATCGCGCTCCAGAATGCCGAGGTCTATCGCCGCGTCGAGATCCGGGCCCGGTCGGACGACCTCACCGCGCTGCTCAACCACGGCACGTTCCAGGAAGTCCTTGCCCAGCGGGTCCGGGAGGGCGAGCCGTTCAGCCTGATCATGCTGGACCTGGACGACTTCCGAACAGTCAACAACACCCTTGGCCACCAGGCCGGCGACCGACTGCTGCGCGCAATCGCGGACTCGCTCGTCCGGGCCGGCCGCGACAGCGACCATGTCTTCCGCTACGGCGGCGACGAGTTCGCCTACCTGCTGCCGGGGACCGACGGCGCCGGCGCGCTGCTGGTCGCGAACCGGGTGCAGCTCTCGGTCGGCGAGGTTGGACACGACCCACGCTGGGCCGACAGTGGGGCGATGATCAGTGCCTCGGTCGGCGTGGCCACGTTCCCGGCAGACGGGAAGACGGCCGAGTCGGTCCTGCTCGCGGCCGACCGGGCCTGCTTCGTGGCGAAGCGGACCGGCCGAGCGCGGATCGCGACCGCCGCCGAGGGCCTGGCCCTGGCCGCCGAGTTCTCACTCCAGGAGCCCACCCCGGTCGATGCGCCCTCGGTCGCCCTCGACTGAGGCGATCACGTCACACTGGCGGGGTGATGTCGAGTCTCAGGGGCATGCCTGGACCCACCGCTCGGCAGCTGGCCCGGCTTGTCGCCGGGTCGGCGGTCGTGATCCTGGTGGCGGGCTGCGGCCTGGGCGACCTGCCCGCGCGCTCGTCAGGATCAAGCGAAGGTCCGTCGAACGCGCCGTCGGCGAGCCCCGCTCCGAGCGCATCGCCGAGCAGCAGTCCGAGCCCAACCGCCGCACCGACAGCCAGCCCGCTGCCGAGCGCGTTCGTGTACGTCGTCAAAGCCGGCGACTCGCTGGTCAACCTCGGTCATCGCTTCGGGACGACCGGCCGGAGCATCGCCTACTGGAACCGGAAGGCCTATCCGGGTCTCGACCCGGACAAGTCGACCTACAACCCGAATCTCCTCGAGATCGGCTGGCGCCTGACGATCTACCCGGGCCTGATCGACAACGACGGCAATGGGCTGCCCGATGCCAGCCCGTCGCCGACGTCGTCCTGACCAGGATTCGGGTCGTCGCCCCGGGCCTCCGGCAGGCTGGACCCGCTATCCTCCGGCCATGCCTGCCGTGCCCGGGATCGTCATCACCGTCGCCGACCCTGACCTCCAACCCGAGCCCGGGATTGCCGTGCGCAAGAACGCGCTGTACGCCGATGCGGTCCGGCGACAGGGCGGCGAACCGATCGTGCTTGATGCAACGAGCACCGACATCGAGCGCCACGCGGCGTTCGCGACGATGGCCGGCCTGCTTCTGACGGGCGGCGCCGACATCGATCCGGCGCGCTACGGGCGTCCGAACCATGGCTCGGTCAACCTCGAAGCCGAGCGCGACGCCCTGGAGGCGGAGGCGTACACCGCGGCAAGCGCCCGGGGCGTCCCGATCCTTGGGATCTGCCGCGGCTTCCAGGCGATCAACGTCTTCAGCGGCGGCACCCTCCTGCAGCACGTTGACGGCCATGTTGGACCTGGCTGGGGTCACGGTCCGGCGAAGGAGCACGCGCTCCGGCTGGTACCCGGCAGCCGGCTGGCCCGAATCCTGTCGCCGACCAACCCGCGGGCGGGCGCGACGACGGTCAACTCCTACCACCACCAGGCAATCCGGGCGACCGACCTGGCGCCGGGACTCACGGCCAGCGCTTGGGCAGCGAGCCCGGAGGGCGACCTTGTGGAAGGCTTCGAGGCGGTCGACGGTCGCTTCCTGCTCGGCGTCCAGTGCCATCCCGAACGAACCGAGTCGACCCCTGACTCGTTCGAACGGCTGTGGCGCTTCTTCGTGGACGCCTGCCGAGGCCCGATCGCGAGCCGATAGTCGCCCGATCGGCGGCAGCCTACATCCGGCCGGCGGCGATCACCCGGTCGAGGAACTGCCGGGTCCGGGGCTCCGTGGGAGCGGAGAAGATCCGGCTGGGTGGCCCATCCTCCAGGATCCGGCCGGCGTCGAGGAAGCAGACCCGGTTGGCGATATCCCTGGCAAAGCCCATCTCGTGCGTGGCGATGATCATCGTCATCCCGCCCGCGGCGAGCTCGCGGACGACGCTCAGGACTTCGGCCACCAGCTCCGGGTCGAGAGCACTCGTGATCTCGTCGAGGAGCATCAGGTCGGGGTGCATCGCCAGGGCCCGCACGATCGCAACCCGTTGCTGCTGGCCACCGGACAGCCGATCGGGGTATTCGGTCCGCTTGTCGGCCAGCCCGAACCTGGCCAGTAGCTCGGTGGCATCGTCCTCGGCCCGGTCGCGCGGCAAACGCAGAACGCGCCGCGGCCCGAGCGTGACGTTGTCCAGGACGCTCATATGCGGAAAGAGGTTGAACGCCTGGAAGACGATCCCGATTCGCCGCCGGATCTTGTTGGCATCCACGCCGGGCAGGGTGATGTCCGTGCGGTCGATCAGGATCCGGCCAGCGTCGATCGCCTCGAGCAGGTTGATGCAGCGGAGCAGGGTGGACTTGCCGCTGCCCGAGGCGCCGATCAGGCAGACAACCTCGTGCTCGCGGACGGCCAGGTCGATCCCGCGCAGGACCTCCAGCTTGTCGAAGCTCTTGTGGAGGCCCTCGATCCGGACGACCTCGGCCGTCATCGGGCGCCCGCCAGGAAGCGCCGCCGATCGCGGGCGACGAGGTAGTCGGTCAGGCGGGTGAGCGGCAGGGTGATCACCAGGAAGATGACGGACAGGGCGAGGTAGGGCGTGTAGTTGAAGATGGACTGCTGCTCGATATTTGCCGTCCGGAACGCCTCGACCAGGCCGAGGTACGAGACCAGCACCGTGTCCTTCTGGAGTCCGATGAAGTCATTGAGAAGGGGCGGGATCACCCGCCGGACCGCCTGGGGGATGACGACGTAGCGGAGAGCCTGGGCCTGGGTCAGGCCGAGCGAGCGGGCCGCTGCCGCCTGGCTCGGATGGATCGACTCGATCCCGGCCCGGTAGACCTCCGAAACATACGCCGTGTAGACGAGGGTGAGCGACACGGCCGCCCAGAAGAACGGGTCGTTGGGGACGCCTGGAATGCCCAGCCCGGCGATGCCGAAGCCGAGCACGTAGATGATCAGCAGGCTGGGCACGCCCCGGAAGATGTCGGCGTAGGCGATCGCCACCAGGCGGACCGGGAAGAACACCGGCCCGGGCAGGCTGCGCAGCACGGCGATGAACAGGCCGAGAATGAGCACGAGCACTTCGGTGATCAGGAACAGGGCGATGTTCGTGACAAAGGCCGAGCCGATCACCGGCAGGTAGCGCCAGAACACCTCGGCGTCGAAGAAGTCGTGCTGGACCAACGGCCAGCTCGGCGAACTGACGATGACCCAGCCGATGACCGAGAAGAAGACCAGCGTGCTGACGACGGCGATGAGTATCGAACGGCCGCCGTCACGTCGACGGCGGCCGGTGCTTACGGCAGGTTGAGCGGGCAGCCCGCTCGGCGAGATCATCCTGGCTCGGCGATCTGGGCCGATCCGCTTACTTCAGGGCCGGCGCGCCCTGATCGTAGATCCACTTCTGGGTGAGGGCCGCGAGGGTCCCGTCGGCCTTGACCGAAGCGAGGGCCTGGTTGGCGCAGGGGGTGATCGGACTGCCATGGCCCAGGAGGATGCTGAAATGCTCGACGTCGCCGACCGTGGGCAGGTAGCCCACGATCGTTCCGCCGGTGAGTTGGGCGTCACGCATGTAGAACGCGGTCGGCAGGTCCACGACGATGCCGTCGATCTGCTTGGCCTGGAGGGCCTTCACGGCGCCGTCGAGGTCGTTGTAGACGTTCGCCGCCTTGGTCGGCTGGATGTTGGCCGTGATGTACGTGTAGCTTGTCGTGCCGACCGGTGCGCCGAGCTTGAATTCCTTCAGGCCGGCGACCGTCGTGACCTGGGCGATCGGATTCGCCTTGAGCGCAACGACAGCCTGGCTCAGATCGAAATAGCCGTCGGTGAGGTCGACGGCCTTGGTCCGGTCGGCGCTGTAGGAGACCTGGGTCAGGTAGATGTCAAACGGCTTGGCGCCCGGGGCGATCGCGCTGTTGAAGGCCACCGCTGCCCAGGCGACCTGGTCCCCGGTGAAGCCCATCGCCTGGGCCACCGCATCGGCGACTGCCGCCTCGAAGCCCTGCCCGTTGAGCGGGTCGCCCAGCCCCCACTTGGCATTGGCCGGTGTGCTGGGGTCGGGCTGGAAGTACGGCGGATAGGCCGGATTGTCGGCCCCGATCGTGAGCTTGCCGGAGACGACGGTAGCGATTCCAGCGCAGGCGTTCGCCGTCGGGCTGGGCGTGGCCGGAGCAACGGACGGCGCGAGCGAAGCGACCGTCGAGGGTGGTGCAGCCGTCGGCGACGCGGCGGGCGCGCTGGTGGCTGAGCCGCCCGCACAACCCGCCAGCAGCACGGCCGCGAGGGTGGCAACGCTGAACAAGGCTCTGCGCATGGCGGGCTCCCTGATGAATACCTGAACGGGGCGGAGTGTAATCGACGGGCCGCTCCCGCGTCCCGAACCAGCCCGTTCCGGAGCCTGGCGCTGGCGCCCTCGGTCTGTGCCCCGGCACTTGCCGGTGGAATCGCCGAAGCGGCGTCGGGAGGAGGCTCGACGCCGCTTCGGACTTCGATCGAGAAGGCGGGAGGAGGAGAACGCCGACTCGACCTTGATGATTCCCGGGCGGTGATCCGCCCCTGTTCAATGCAAACGGCGGCACCCACCGTCGTCGAGGCCCCAGCGGCCGCTTCGACTGAGCTCCCGAAGGAACAGCAGCCGGTTGATCTCGCCGAGGGTCCAGCGGGCCTCACCCACCGGCAGCCCGCACAGGTAAGCCGTCAGGCTGGCCGCTTCGTCAGGTGCCAGGCCCTTCAGGAGGAGGAGCCGATAGGTTGCCCGGGTCGCCGGATCGGTATTCGTCGGCGCCTGGTTCGGTCGCGTCTCGCGCGGCTTCGAAACCGTGGCGGTGCTGGATCCAGACCCGACCGCGGAGTCCACCTCGGCCGCCGGCCACGAGGCCACACCCGGGGATGAAGCCCCGCTTGCGCGCGCCCCGCTGCGACGACGTTCGGCCATGGTCCACGTTCCGCCTGTGACTCCCCGGATGTTGGATGAGGTGCTCGGGAGCGACTCCCGTTGCCGGTACTCTCGCGATCTCGCTGGATCCGATCGATAGGGCTTTGGTACTGGTCGAGCTAGTACTTGCGTCGATTCCCGCGGCGGCTCGAACTGCCCGGGACCGTTCCGGACACCTCGCCAGAACCCTTTGCCACTACGACCTTCGTCCGGTTGGCACCCTGACGTGCGAGCCGTCGCCGGCGTGACGCGGCCGCCAGAAGTAGCGGTGCGCCAGGTTGCCCGGCAGTCGTTCTAGACTCGGGCCGTGCGCACTCGGACGATCGAGCTCCGGTTCACTGCCGCCGTGCTGACGGCGCTGTGGGGCCTCGGTGCCCTGTACATCCTGCTGGGCTATCGCCCGGGTGGACCGATCGACATCGTCGTGGGGCTTGTCGCGATCGCACCCACGGCAATCGGCGCGGCCGCGATCGCGTGGCCGCCGCTCGTGCGTGGCGAGCGGCCGTTCGTCGGCGTGATGTCCCTCGGGATCGGGGCGATCCTGCTGCTCATTCCATCGACCGGCAGCGTCCTCAACCAGCTGATCAACGGCGGCTCACAAACACTCCTGCCCTCGATCGAGGTTGCCTATCCGTGGTTTCTGGCGCTGCTCGCCACGAGTACCTTCACCGGCCTGGGAGTCGCCCGGCAGACGCTCGGCGGCGGGTCGTCGGGGAGGGCCCGGCTGGTCCGTGGAATCGGCCTGGGGGTCACCGCGACGGTCATCGTCGGCTCTACCTTCACCGGCGTGGCGGTCGCCAATGATCTCGCTCTGCGCGATCGGCCGGCGGCCTCGTCACCCTTCGGACCAACCGACCCGAACCGACAGCCCCCCGGCTGCTCCGACCCGATCGAGGCGGGCACGAGCGCGCTGCTGGCCGTCCAGATGACCGCCAGTATCGACGGCCATCCAATCGGGCAGATCCAGCTGGCCGGCGAGCGTACGGGCGATGACCTGCGCTGGACGGCCGACGTGGCCACCGACCACGCCCTGGGTCGCTTTGGCGTCGCCCGGATCGGCAGCCGGGCATGGCTCCAGGCTCCCGGCGGGGCCTGGGGGACGGCCAGCATCGCCCAGGTCAACGCCGACGAGATCGACAGTCGAGTGCTGGCCGCCGCCCTTACGAGCGATCTGCGGACCACCGCCGAGAACCACGGCCTGGAGTTCATCGAGGGCGCCCGGGCGCGTCACTGCCGGATCGAAGTCGACGGGACGACGTTCGTCGAGGCGTTCCCGCAGGTCAGCTGGTTTGTCGGCGCCGATACGCTCGGCCACTGGCGCGGCCAGCTCGACTACTGGATCTTTTCCGATGGGGAGGTTGGCCAGGTGCAGGGCTCGGTCAGTGGCGAGGCAGGACCGCTCGGCCGGAGCGGCATCCTGGGCAAGATCGACGTCACGCTCGACGCCACCGAGCGGGATCGGTTTCGCCTGATCGTCGCGCCGGCCGGCTGAGCCACTGTTGTCAGCACGGAACGAGGGCCAATGAGCATCGATGAGCGGGATCGGCTCAGCGCGAAGCGCGATCGGACAGCGCGCTTCTACCGGGTCGTCCGGTTCCTCGAGGGCCGGGGCGATCGCGGCGCCGCACCGGAGGAGATCGCGGCGGCAGTTGGGATGTCGAAGCGGACGGTCTACCGCGACCTGAAGGCGATCGAAGAGGAGCTCCTCCTGCCGATCTGGTCCGAGGACGGCCGGTTCGGCCTGGCCGACGGCGGCCTGCTGCCGGCCCTGAGCCTGACCCGCGAGGAGGCGATGGCGGTCTTCCTCTCGGCCCGCCTGATGGCCCGCTACGCCGACGAGTACGACCCGGACCTGGGCGCCGCCTTCCAGAAGCTGGCCGAGGGCCTGCCGCCGGTGCTTGCCCATCACATCGTCGACTCGGTTGATCTGCTGTCCCAGCTTCGGCCGGCCGACCCGGGCCGACGCTCGATCATCCGCAGCCTGACCGGTGCCTGGGCGGACCGGCGGGTCGTGGAGCTGCGCTATCGCTCGGGCACCTACGATTCTTCGAAAGGCACCCGGCGCGCCCGTGTCCAGCCCTACCTGATCGAGCCGTCGCTGACGACCCGAGCCCTGTACCTGATCGGCTTCGATGAAACCCGCGGCGCGGTCCGCACGTTCAAGATCGATCGGATCGAGTCCGTTGCGCCCACGGTGGACCGCTTCGAGCCCCCGGCCGAAGGGGCGATGGAGGGCTCGCTCGCGAGCGCCTGGGACATCATCTCGGACCAGCCCCGCACGGAGGTCCGGCTGCGCTTCTCGGCCGCGGTCGCGGGCCGGGTCCAGGAGACGCGCTGGCACCCGACGGAGATCGTCGAGCCAGCCGAAGACGGTTCGCTCGACTGGCGGGCCACGGTCGCGGGCACGGTCGAGATCCGGTCGTGGATCCTGGGTTGGGGGGCGCAGGTGGAAGTTCTCGCGCCGGCCGAGCTTCGGGCAGAGATCGGTGCCATTGCTGCCGCGACGGCGGCCCACTACTCGTCCGGCTGATCCTGTCCAGCAGCCGGGTCGGTTACCCTATGCGTCCAGTGCCCGCCAGCCCAGCCCCGCCCCGGACCCGCGCGATCCGCCACGGCGTCCTGGCCCACACGAGCTGACCGGCCGGCCATGCGCCGCCACGCATTCGCGGCCACCAACCTCATCAGCGACCCGATCCACGGCTACATCGAGCTGACGAAGCGGCTCGAGCCGGCCGACTCGGCTGCGCTCGGGCTGCCGGACGAGACCAGCGCCGAGGACGATCTGCTCGACACGGCCTGGCTCCAGCGCCTGCGCCGGATCAGCCAGCTCCAGAGCGCCCGCTGGGTCTTCCCCACTGCCGAGCACAGCCGGTTCACCCACGGCCTGGGCGTCATGCACGAGGCAGGGTCCTGGGCTCGCAGCCTCTATCCCAGCCTGCGCACCACCCTGGCCGAGCGCGGCGACCCGGTTCCGTCCGAAGGCCTGGTGGTCGAGACCCTGCGCATCGCCGGACTGCTCCACGACGTCGGCCATGGGCCGTTCGCCCACTTCTTCGACGAGCACGTCCTGGTCGCCTTCGAGGCTCCGCCCGACGCTCGCCGGACCGGGCCGAAGCGACTCACCCACGAGGACCTGAGCCAGCAGATCATCGAACGCGAGCTCGCCCCCCTGATCCGCGGCTTGCGCCGGGCGCCGGGCGCCGTACCCGAGCGTGACGCGTTCGCGCCGGACGAGACGATCGACCCGCGCTGGGTGGCCTTCCTCGTCTCGAAGCCGGCCCTCCTCGACCCGACGATGCCGCGTTGGGTGCGCTGGCTCCAACCGCTCCTGTCGGGCGTGTTCACGGTTGACAACCTGGACTATGTCCGGCGCGACGCTTACATGACCGGGGTCGCGGTGGGACCGGTCGACGTCGAGCGACTGCGGCGCTACGCATTCATCAGCGAGCGCGGCCTGACCCTCTACGAATCCGGTCTCGGTGCCCTCGAGATGTTCCTGTCGGCGCGCCTGTTCATGTACGAGCAGGTCTACTTCCATCGAACCGTGCGGGCGATCGACCTGGACCTCGCCGAGGCGTTTGGGCCGTCGATCCGGGCGCTGGCCGGCGACGGCTCACCGGCCGATGGGCTGGCGGCCTATGCCGATCTCGACGAATACGCCCTCCTCCACCAGGCCGCCCGTTGGGCGCGCGGCGAGTCGGTCGCCGATGACCCACGGCCAGGCGACGGTCGGGTCCGGCCCGAGACGGCGACAGCCTGGCGTGGGATCCTCCTGCGCCGACCGACGTGGCGAGCGGAGGCGGAGATTCGGGCCTCCTACGAAGGCAACGCGTTTCCCCAGGCGTTGATCGACGGCCTCGGGACGAGCTCGCCGGGACGAAGGACGATCGACCTCGCCATCGTCGACGCCCGGCCGGCCGAGGCGACGGCCACCGATTCGTTGCTGGCGATCGAGGGTCGCGATGGGCGCCCGGCGGCGCCGGTCAGCGAGTCACTTCGCCGGCTGCCGGCCTGGTCGCTCATCGGGCGGCGCTACGAGCGGGTCGACCGCCGATCCTGACGCCGGGTTCGGGCTCGAGCTGGATACCTGGCTCGGTCCCGGCGCGGGGCTCGAGCCGGGCGTGGGGCGGGGCGGCAGGACGAGCAGCGGATTGATTCGGGCAATCTCCAGGGCCGGCAGCTTCGTCCGCTGCACGACGTCGGCGCGCAGCCCGAAGCGATCGGTGGCGTATGGGCTGAACAGGCCGTAGTGAAGGTGGCAGCCGGTGGCGAACCCGGTCCGTCCCTCCCAGCCGAGGAACTCGCCGGCCCTGATCGCCTGGCCGGCCCTGACTGCGATCTTGCTGAAGTGCGCGTAGATGCTGCGGTAGCCGTTGCCATCATCGATCACGATCACGATCGGCAGCTCGCCCCACAGCTGGTATTTGTCGCGGCGGGCCACCGACGGCGCGAGTGAACCGATCCAGCCCATCCACGGATCGACCTTGCGGCCTGCGGCGAGGACGACCCCGTCGTGTGCGGCCACGATCCGATCGCCGCAGAAGGTGGCGAGATCGAGCCCGTCGTGGAAGCGCACACCGCCGACGGTGTTGTCGCTGTACCAGTCCGGTCCGAACGGGTTCGTGATCCGGCCCCTGGGCAGCGGCCAGACATAGCCGGTCAGCAGCGCCGGATTGGGCGCATCGAAGGGCGCCTGGCGACCGAGACTGTCGGGCGGCTTACCCGGATCGGTCAGGGGCGCAGCCGACGCGATCGGTGACGGGATCGCTGAGAGGATGGGCGAAGGGATCGGCGGGGCCGACGACTGGGCCTGGGCCGGCGGAGTCGCGGTTGCTCGAGCGACCGCGCCGGCCGGAAGCGGGACTGAGGAGGTGAGGAATGCCGGCGCCGCGGCGATCGCGCCAGCGGCGGCCAGAACGCCGAGGATCACGAAGGTCAGGTGACGACGCACGCCTGCCGTTATACCGGAACCGGGCCGACCGCGTCGGGCGTGCTGGTGTTGAGGCGCATCTTGCCGGCGGGCAGTGTGATTAACTCGGCGCATGTCCGCCGATGGTCTCGAGCGCCTGCTCCTGCGTGGCGGGGTCGTGGTCCTCGACGGAGGCCTGGGCACCGAGCTGGAGCGGCGCGGCGTGGACCTCACCGATCCGCTCTGGTCGGCGCGCCTCCTGGTCGACGATCCCGAGACGATCGTGGCCACCCACCTCGCCTACTTCCGGGCGGGTGCCCAGGTCGCCACGACGGCCAGCTACCAGGCAACCTTCGAGGGCTTCGAGGCGCGGGGCATCGGCCGGGACGACGCGGCGACGCTGATGAGCAGGAGCGTGGAACTGGCGATCGAGGCACGCCGGCGCTACCGGGCGGAGACAGGCGCGCCGGCGGTCTCGGCTCCGGATCTCCTCGTCGCGGCGTCGATCGGCCCGTATGGGGCCTTGCTGGCCGATGGCTCCGAGTACCGCGGCGACTACGGCCTGAGCGTCGCCGAATTGCGCGATTTCCACCGTCCCCGGCTGACCGTGCTCGCCGCGAGCGGCGCCGACCTGCTCGCCCTCGAGACGATCCCTTCGGTCGACGAAGGGCGGGCGCTGGTCGAGCTCCTCGACGAGCGGCGCGACGTGCAGGCCTGGCTCAGCTTCACCTGTGCCGATGGCGCCCACACTCGGCGGGGCGACCCGATCGAAGAGGCGTTCGATCTTGCCGAGCATTCGCCGGGCATCATTGCCCTCGGGGTCAACTGCACCGAGCCTGTCCATGTTGAGGAGCTCGTGCGACGGGCCGTCGGGCGGACCACGAAGCCCATCCTCGTCTACCCCAATGATGGTGAGCGCTGGAATGCCGCCGGACGAACCTGGTCCGGGCCAGCCGATCAACGTTTCGCTGGCAGCGTGGCCGCCGCCGTTGATTCGTGGCTGGCGGCCGGTGCCCGCATCGTCGGCGGCTGCTGCCGGGTCGGCCCCGACACGATCGCCGAGATCGCGGCGGTTGCCCGGAAGTCGGTCGCCTAGGAGCGCCCGTCCAGCGCTCCGACAGGACCGGCCTGGCCGCGTCTTACGGTCCGCTTACACGTCGTTACCGGCCGCGTCTTGAGTACGCACGGGTTCTGGCTGATCCTCGAGGGACGTTCATCCTCACCAGGTTCATCAGGAGTTCACGAGCCATGATCAGCAAGCTTCGCCAGTTCGGCGCCCGACGGGCCATGACCGCCGTCCTGGCGATCGGCCTCGTCGGTGTCGTCGCCGTGCCAGCCATCTCCGCGGCTTCGAACGCTTCGGCGCCGGCCGCATCGAACACGGACACCTCGGCCTCGACTGTGGGCGGCGGCGCCCAGGTCGATGAGGCGGCCCTGACGCCGGCGGCCGTTCGACTCGGCGCCGGGCTGCTCAACCGCGTCGTCCGAGGCGACCTGACGGTCCGCGCCAAGGGTGGGACCTACGTCGACGTCCACTACGAACGCGGCCAGGTCACGGCCGTCAGCGCCGGCTCGATCACGATCAAGGGACCCGACGGCAAGGGCGCGACCTTCGCGGTCACGGCCACGACCAAGGTTCGATCACAGGGTCAGCTCGAGGCGATCAGCAAGCTCAGCGTTGGCCAGAACGCAGTCGTGTTCGGCACCGGCAGCGCCGGCAATTACAACGCTGTCCTCATCCGCGGACTCGTCGCCCGGCCCGCCGCAGGTCAGGGCGGCGCCGCTCCAGCACCGAGCAGCTCAACCACGCCATAGCCCCCCGCTGCTCGAGCAAGCCCGGACGGCCCAACGAGTCAGTAGCCGGGCTTGCCCGAGGCGCTCGGCACCGGCGCAGGTCCGCCAACCGTGGCGACCAGGAAGCCATTGACACCCTCGCCCGTGATGTCGCCAGGCTTGGTGTCGCCCTTCCAGTAGTACAGCGGCAGTCCGGCGTACGTCACCTGGATCGTGCCGTCGGCCCGGGTCAGCGTGGCCAGTGTGCCAGTGACCCCGGATCCCGCGGTTGCCTGCCCGCCGGCGGCCACGGTGAGGGGCGGCCACGCGGTGGCACATCCGCCGGTGCACGTCGAGGAGGTCGCGCTGTCGCCCGTGTGGGTGTACAGGGTCATGCCGGCAGGACCGGTCAGGAAGGCCCCGAGGCTTGCCGAGCTGGCCATCCCAACGGCGACCGCGCCCGCGCCCGGCGACGCCGGGGCCTGAGCAGACGGTGCCGAGCTGGCGAGGGTGGCGGTCGGGACGGCGGTCGGCGCGGCGGTCGCTCCGGCCGCGCTGCAGCCGATGGCGATGGTCGCGATCAGGGCGAGCGCGGAGATCGTGCGCAGAACGGGCACTGTGAAGCCTCCAGGTACAGTTTCCGGCGAGGTTGCGCCCGATGGTACGTCGCGCTATGCCGCCCGGTTTCCCGCATTTGGGCCAGGATTGCGCTCGGCCTGCCGCAACGATCGCCATCAAGGAGACTGGTTGCGTGACCCCCGGGCGGCGGCGAGCCCAGGGCGCAGGGTCGACTATCATCGGTCGATCCGCCCGTAGCTCAGTGGATCAGAGCGGCTGACTTCGGATCAGCAGGTCGGGGGTTCGAATCCCTCCGGGCGGGCCAGCCCCCAACGTAGCCATCGGCCAGCCAGGCCGACGGCCCGGGACGCCTATTGTCCCTGAAGGTCTCCTGTCGCCGACGTCCAGATCGTGGAGGCGTGGATCGTTGGGGCCGCGCTGTGCCCCTCGGGCGACAGGGTTTCGGGCGACGACGCAGTCACATCAGCTTCCGATTGCGCAGCGCTCGACGACGGCTGACTCGCGGCAGGCGCCCACGGACCCGGTCGTGCCACGGGAATGGCCGCGCCACTCAGGATGCCGACTCGCTGCTTGACGGCGTCCGGATCCATCACTGGCACGAGCTCCCTCTCGAGCCATATCCCGTCGTTGCCGGTTACGGAGCTCTCGCCGACCGGATCGGGTGGTTCCGCCGCCGGTCCCTGCTCGAGCGCCTTCATCGCGCCGGAGCGCGCCTCCGCCCTGACCTCATCGAGATCCGGAAGTTCCGGCAGCGTGCCGGCCAGGCGGGCGATCACGCTCGGATCCTGCTCCTCGGCCAGTCGGCCGAAGAATGCACCGAGGGAGGCTCGATAGCCCTGGACCGCTACGTGCACCGACTGGATCTCCGCTGCGATGAGCGAGCCATGGTGGGTAAGGGACTGCTCGAGTCGGACGCGGCGGTCGTCGATCCGGCGATCGGCTTCTTCGCGGATTCGCCGGACCTGCGCCTCGTACCATGCATTGACCAGACCAACGTCTTCGTCGGCGTGCTTGCCGAGCTGAGCGGCTTCGGCCGACGCTCGGACATGGATCTTCTCGACCTGGGCGATCTCCTCATCGCCCACGCCAGCGTCGATTCGCTCGCGCTCCCGGTCCGCGACGACTTGCATCGCGCGGGCCATCTCGGACCTGAACGAGACGGGCGGGACCGACGCCGGATCCCCGCTCGACGCAGCTGCCTCGACGGCGACGCCCGGCGGGACGAGGGCCCCTTCCTCGAGGTGAGAGTACATTCGGACCATCCTTAGCGGGGGCCGAAAGTACTCCGCGACGTGGTCGATGACAATCGCGAAGCGACGATTCCGGTGCCAACAGGAACCGGGCCAGCATCAGCGGATGGCTAGTGGCGGACCTCTTCGGGGGTCTCGTACCAGCGGACGCGCTCACCGACCCGGGCCCGGGCGCGCCAGCTGAGTGACTTGGGCGCCCGCTCGATCGCTGCGGTGAGGGCGGCCACCTGGCTGCCGACCTCGAACGGGGCCCCGGCCAGCGGTTCGACCGCCCACAGTTCGGCGACGCTGGCGAGGTTGCGCTCGACCGTGTGGCAGAAGCCCCAGTCGACGCCGAGCACCGCCGCGATCCGGCCGGCCTCGATCGCATCGGAGCCGGCAGTCTGGTCCGCCGGGCGGCCCTCGGCGAGCGCGTGGTCGGCCAGCAGGCACAGGGCGTCGCCAAGGTCCTTGCGGTTGATCTCCCAGACCTGCAGCTTGGTCAGGAGCAAGTCGGCCAGGGTCACCGTCGGGTCGGGCCCGGCCAGCCGTCCGCGCAGGTCGAGCCGGTGGGACATGGCCAGCTCGTCGACGACCACGTCGATCGACCAGCGCCCATCGGGCGCCTGGAAGTACAGCCGGGTGGCGCCGTGCAGGGCATTGAAGAACTGGTCAGGCAGGTAGCCCTGCGCGAGCAGGAACGTCTTGAACTGGGTCGCGCCCTTGGCGGCGACGACGAAGTCCATGTCGGCGTACGGCCGGGCGAACGGGCCCTGGCGGACGCTGGGGCAGCGCAGCCAGATGGCCAGGCCGCCCATCAGCCGGGCCGGAATCCCGGCCGATACGAGGAGGCCGCCCAGGCGGGCAGCTTCCTCTCGAACATCGGGCGAGAGCGGCGAAGCAGGTTCGGTCATCGAGGTGCAACCGTAGCAAAGAAGGACGGCCGGCGAGTCCGCGCCGGCCGTCCCCGGGTCCCGCTCGGACCGCTCAGCTCATTCAGGCGGGATCTCCTTGTAGACGAAGTCGATGTCGATCCCCTGGCCCTTCCGCACATAGCGCGGAACGTAGTAGATCAGGAGGCCGGCCGCGATGATCCCGATGAAGAAGGCCGGAATCCACCAGGCGTTCTTGGGATCGCCGCCCATCACCAATGCCGGGTACTGCGTCGAGATCACCAGCATCACCAGGAAGAACACGATCGAGAAGACGCCGGTGATGTACAGGACGGGGACGCCCAGGATGCTGATGTTTGCCGGCGAGGCCTTGTACAGGTCCGGCCGGCGGGTCGGGAAGGCGATCGCCGCCACGGCCACGATGATCACGGCCAGGACGCCGGCGAGGACGATCATCCCGAGGAGGATCTGGAAGGTGTTCCCGAACACGCTCCAGATCACGAAGAGGGTGACGATCGCGTTGGCCAGCAGGATCGCCGGAATCGGTGAGTGGAAGCGCTCGTTGACCTCGGCCAGCTTCTCCGGCATCAGCCGGTCAAACGACCAGGCGAAGAACGAGCGGATCGGCATGTAGGTGTTGGCGATCATCGACGGCAGGCTCCAGAACATGAACGAGCCGACGATCAGGATCGTGAGGATCGGGGTGTTGAAGACGATCGACGCCAGGAATGGATAGAAGGCCCCGGTCGGGATGGCGTAGGCCGCGTTCGGTGCGAAGTTCACCGCGTAAACGAAGTTGTAGCCGGCAATCCGGAAGAGCACCAACGCGCCGAGGATCAACAGGAGGCCGTCCCAGAAGAGGGCCCCGAACATGATCTGGATCTGGCGGCCCCGGTTCGACGCGCTCTTCAGCTCACCGGACATGTAGACCGACCAGAAGTTCCACATCATGAAGCCTTCGATCGCGAACAGGGTCGGCAGGGTCGCGCTGAGGTTGCCCAGGTCGGGCGCCGCGGTCGCGGCGGTCGCGCCGGCAATCACGTCGTTGACGGTACCGCCGCCGAACTGGGCGTTGATCGTGTTGAAGTGGTTGAAGAAGTCGGTCTGACTCCCGATCAGCAGCACGAGGAACGCCAGGAGCGTGCCGCCCATCGCGATGATGAAGAAGCCGTTCTGCCAGCGGAACGTCGCCTTCGAGCCGCGGATCAGGACCACGGTCTGGAGCAGGACCATGGCCAGGGCAGCGACGAGGATCCACAGGTTATTCGTCTCGAACGCAGTGCCCCAGTCCTGCAAGGTCGTGTTGTTGGCCAGGATCCCCAGGGATGCGAAGACCGGGCCGAGGGCCAGGACCGAGAAGAACTTGGCGAAGAAGGCCGCACCGGCCAGCCCGCCGAAGATCATCGCCACGTTCGAGATCAGGCCCAGCGGTGGGCTGAGGATCCGGCTGACCCAGACGTAGTCGCCGCCCACCCGGGGCATGCTCGAGGCCATCAGCGCGAACATGATCAGGATCGGGATATTCAGGAAGACGGTGAGCAACAGGACCCCGGCCACATCGGCGCCCGGGAAGGCGACCAGCGTGAAGAAGATCGAGTAGGCGATCGTCGAGCCGACCGGCGCCGAGATTGCGGCGTTGAAGATCGTGGCGTCCAGGGCCGACGCCTCGCGTACCAATCCTGTGCTGTTACGTACGAACAGCCGGCTAACACCCGTCACGGCCACCCTCCGGTTGGCTACCTGGAACTGCCTTGACAGCCCGTTTCGCGGATGCAACAGTTGAACACGATCGAACACCCAATGTCAATGGTCGCTGTCACGACACAACGACAAAGTTGTTGTCTTCGAACATGCCCCAACCCGTGGGGCAGAAACCAAGAGGACCAGCCCGTGCCGGACAGCCCGATCGGATCATTCCTCCGCGACCGGTTCGGCACGGACAAGCCGATCGTCGCGATGTGCCACCTGCCGGCCCTGCCGGGTCGGCCACGCCACGACCGCGCGGCCGGCCTCGGGCGGATCGTCGACAGCCTCGCCCACGACCTGCCGATCCTCCATGAAGCGGGCGTCGATGGGCTCCTCTTCTGCAACGAAGCGGACCTCCCGTACCAGCTCCAGGTGGGTCCGGAGATCGTGGCGGCGATGGCCTCCGCGATCGGCCAGCTCCGGGCCGAGATCCAGGTACCGTTCGGGGTGGACATCGTGTGGGATCCGCGGGCCAGCCTGGCGGTCGCCCGGGCGACCGGTGCGGCCTTCGTGCGGGAGGTCTTCAGCGGGGTCTACGAAAGCGACCTCGGGGCCATGCAACCCGACTTCGGCTCGATCTGCGCATACCGGACGATGATCGGCGCCAACAACGTGGCCCTGTTCAGCAACATCACCCCCGAGTTCGCCAGCAGCCTGGGCCAGCGGACGATCGCCGAGCGTGCCCAGAGTGCGGCCTTCCTGGGGGTGGAGGTGATCCTGATCAGCGGCCAGATCACCGGCATGTCGATCGACCTGGCCGACCTGCGAGCGGCGAAGGCGGCCGCTCCCGAAACGCCGGTCCTGGCCAATACCGGGGTTCGCGCCGAGACGGTGGCCAAGATCCTGTCGATCGCCGATGGCGCCCTGGTCGGGACAACGCTGAAGCGCGACGGCGTGACCTGGAACCCGGTCGATCGCGATCGAGCCCTGCGCTTCATGGATGCCGTGCGGGCCAGCCATGACCGGGTTGCGGTGAGCTGAGGTGGCCAGGACCCGGCTCTACTTCGTGACGGACCTGCACGGCTCGAGCAAGTGCTTCCGCAAGTTCATCAATGCCGGCTCGATCTACAAGGCCGACGTGATGATCCTGGGCGGCGACGTCGCCGGCAAGGCGATCCAGTCGATCGTCCGCGGGCCGAATGGGACCTGGACGTGCTCGTTCATCGGGACGACCTACATGATCACGAGCGACGCCGAGCTGATCGAGCTCGAGCGGCTCATCTCGGATCACGGCTATTACCCCTACCGGGCGGAGCCGGGCGAGCTCGAGACGCGCGAGGCGGGCGGGACGCTCGACCAGCTCTTCGTCGAGCTGATGGTCGAGCGCCTGACCGGCTGGCTGAATCTCGCCGACGAACGCCTCCGACCGCTGGGCAAGCCGCTCTACTTCATGCTCGGCAATGACGACCCGCTGGAGCTCGCCGGGCTGCTCGACCGGGCGCCCTGGGGGACCCACGATGAGGGCAAGGTCGTGTGGCTCGACGACGAACACGAGATGATCTCGTGGGGCTACTCGAACATCACCCCCTGGCACAGCCACCGCGAGCAGACCGAGGAGCAGCTGACCGCCTCGATGAACGAGATGGCCGCCCGCCTGAGCCACCCCGAGCGAGCCGTCCTCAACGTGCATGTGCCGCCCTACGGCACGCAGCTGGACGAAGCGCCCAGGCTCGACGAGAACCTCCGGGTCCAGGCCGTTCTTGGCCAGGTCCAGTTCGCCGCCGTGGGCAGCACCGCCGTGCGCGAGTTCGAGCTGGGCCACCAGCCCCTGCTCGGGCTGCATGGCCATATCCACGAGGCGTCCGGGATCCGGCGCCTGGGCCGGACCGTCGTGATCAACCCCGGCAGCGACTACTCGACGGGCGCCCTGAACGGCGCATTGATCACCGTGGACAGGGACAAGGTCAGCGCCCACCAGCTCGTCCGCGGATGAACGCGACGGGCGTCCCACGGCGCAAGCCACGGGCGAGGGCGGAGTCGGGCCCCGTCCTCGTTGCGATCGACGTCGGTACATCCGGCGCCCGGGCAGCCGCCTACGAGCTCGACGGGCGGGCCGCGGCCGAGGTTCGCCGGGCCTATCCCACCGAGCTCGGTGCCGACGGTCGCGCCGAGCAGGACGCCAACCGCTGGCGCTCGGCCTCGCTGTCGGCCCTCGCCGGCCTCGCTCGCGAGCTCGGCAGGGGGCGGCGGATCGAGGCGATCTGCCTGACCGGCCAGTGCCCGTCGGTCGTGCCCCTCGACGCTCGCGACCGGCCGTTGCGGCCTGGGCTGATCTACCGCGACAACCGGGCAGTAGCGGAGGCAATCGCGATTCGGCGCCAGTTCGGCGACCGGCTGATCCACGATCGGACCGGCCACCTCCCGGCAGCGTTCCACGTTGCGGCCAAGGTCCTGTGGCTGCGGGCCCACGAGCCGGCGATCTTCGCGGCGACCCGCCGCTTCGTCGAACCGACCGACTTCGTCGCCCTCGCGCTGACCGGCCAGAACGTCACCGATTGGACGATTGCCACGGCCTCGGCCCTGTTCAACATCCGTGAGCGGCGCTGGGATGACCTGGTCCTTGATGGCCTGGGGCTCGAGCCCGAGCTCTTCCCGGTGGCCCATCCCTCGTGGGCCGTGATCGGTGACCTCCGGCCCGCCCTGCTCCGGCGGCTCGGCCTGGGCTACAGCGTGCCGGTGGTGATCGGCGGCGGAGACAGCCTTGCCTGCGCCTTTGGCGCGGGCGTCATCTCTCCCGGTCCGATCAGCGAGATGGCCGGCAGCTCGACCTGCCTCAACTCGGTCGTTCCGGAGCCGCTCGCCGACCTCGACGTCACGAACTACCCCAACCTCCTGCCTGGCGACGGCTACTTCACCGAGGTAGGCATCAACACCAGCGGCGAGGCCGTCGACTGGCTGGCCGGGCTGGCCTACGCCGGGCGATCCGGACGCCCGACCGGCGCGGACTACGCCCGGATCGACGCGGAGGCCGGCGCGGTACCGGCCGGCGCCGACGGGCTGCTCGTCGTCCCGGTGCTGGGCGACGGCGAGCGCGACGATCCCAACCTGCGGGGGGCCGCCATCGGCCTGTCGCTTCGTCATGGCCGGGCCGCGCTGGCCCGGGCCGTCCTGGAGGGCGTGGCCTTCGGCATCCGGGCCCGGGTCGAGACGCTGGGCATGGCCGGCTCGCCGGCGACCGAGCTGCGCGTCTCGGGCGGCGATGCCCGTCTCGCTTCGTGGAACCAGATCAAGGCCGATGTCCTGGGGATCCCGGTCGTCCGCGTGGCGGGCGATGCAACCGCGGCCGGGGCGGCGCTGCTGGCCGGGCTGGGCATCGGCGTCTATCGCGACCCAGCCGAAGCCGTGGCCGTCGCCAGCCGGCCGGACCAACCGATCCAGCCGGACCCTGAGACTCATCGCCGCTATGACGAGCTCTATCCGGCCTATCGCAAGCTCGTCGCGTCGCACGCGATCCATGTCGGCGACGAGGCCTGAGATGCGCGTTCGGCTAGGGATCAACACCTGTTTCGCGGTGAAGCGCTGGCCCCGCCCGGCCGACTGGGCCGCCCTGGTCCGGGACGACCTGGGGCTCGACCTCGTCGAGCTGTCGCTCGATCTCCTCGAAGGGATCGAGACGGCCGATGGCCGGCAGCTCCTCGTGGACGAGAACCGGGCGGCGCTCGGGGCGGCCGGCCTGACCGCTGTGGGCACCTTCACCGGCCTGGTCGCCTACTCGCGCAACCTCCTGCTCCACCCCGACCCGATCGCCCGGCGCGAGGCACTCCGCTGGTATGAGACCGTGGTCGACGTCAGCGCCGCGCTCGGGGTGTCCGGCGTCGGTGGCCATGTTGGCGCGCTGAGTGCTCCCGACTGGCGCGATCCCGCGCGCGTGGCCGAACGCTGGGCCGGCCTGAAGGCGGATCTGGCCACACTGAGCGCGCGCGCCCGACGGGTGGGGCTGGAGTACTTCCTCATCGAGAACCTGGTGCCGGTGCGCGAGCCGGCCACGATGGCCCAGGTCGCCTCGCTGCTCACGCCCGGGGATGCCGACCACGTGCCGGTTGGCCTGTGTGTCGACCTCGGGCACGAGTGCGTGCCGGGGACCGAGGGCCCAGAGCGCGATCCATATGCCTGGCTCGCGCGCTTCGGGCCCGAGCTGCTCGAGGTCCAGCTCCAGCAATCCGACGCCGCCGGCGATCACCATTGGCCGTTCACCCCGGAACGCAACCGCGAGGGGCGAATCGAGGCGGGCCGGGTCCTCGATACGCTGGCCGAGTCCGGCGTCGGCGAGGTGACCCTGATCCTCGAGCTGATCCCGAGCTGGGAGCAGCCTGACGACGAGCTCCGGGCCGACCTCGTCGCTTCGGTCGACTACTGGCGGACGGCGATCGCGCAACGCG
>JADGQK010000132.1 GCA_017881915.1 Chloroflexota bacterium
CACGGGATCGAGCCGATTCCCAGCGCGGCCCGCTACGGCTCGGTCTATCGCCTGTTCACCGTCTGGTTCACCCCGAACCTGGTCCCGGCAGCCTTCGCGCTCGGGGCGCTCGTCGCCATCGTGGGCCTCGGCTTCTGGTCGGGCCTGGCCGCGATCATCGTCGGCAACATCATCGGCGGGGCGGTCGTGGCCATCCTGGGCACGATGGGTCCCAAGCTCGGCCTCGGCCAGATCCCGATCAGCCGGCTGGCGTTTGGCAAGAGCATCGTCGTGCCCGGCCTGATCAACTGGGTGAGCACGATTGCCTGGGACGCGATCAACGCCTTTTTCGGCGCCTATGCCCTGCAGGTCCTGACGGGCGGCGCGATCCCGTTCCCGATCGGCTTGCTCATCGTGGTCCTCTGCCAGGCCGGCCTGAGCGTTGTGGGCTATGAAGCCATCCACACGTTCGAGAAGTACGCCGCGATCGCCCTGGCGATCCTCTTCGCGGTCGTCACGGTCGCTCTCCTGCCCAAGGCGAACTTCGGGATGGCCGGCGTGGGCGAGACGCTCGGCACGTTCATCCTGGCCACGACGATCGTAGGCAGCTTCAACCTTGGCTGGGCGCTCTATGCCTCGGACTATTCGCGCTACCTGCCGGCGTCGACGCCGTCGCTGCGCGTCGCCCTGTTCGCCTTCCTCGGCATCGCCATCTCGGCGGCCTGGATCGAGCTGCTTGGCCTGGCGGTCTTCGGGGCCGTGACGAATGGGTCCGCCGACCCGGTCCACCAGATCGACGCCCTGCTGGGCGGCGGGCTGATCAGCGCGGTGGCAATGATCGCGATCTTCTTCGGGACGGTAGCGGTCAACGCGATGAACGACTACTCGGGCTCACTGTCCTTGCTCGCAGCCGGGATCAAGGTCTGGCGCCCGGTGTCGGCCCTGATCGTCGGGGTGTTGAGCTACATCGCGACGCTGTGGCTCTACCAGGCGAATTTCAATAGCACGTTCGAGAACTACCTGCTCCTGATCACCTACTGGATCGGCCCCTGGTCGGCGATCCTGCTGGTCGACTGGCAGCTTCGCCAGCACTCAGCCGCCGGAGCCGACCACGTCTCGGACTTCAGCCTGTTGCCGAGCGGCAGGAACGCCCTGATCGCGCTCGTGGTGGGCTTCGTCGTGTCGATTCCCTTCATGAACCAGACGCTGTTCGTGGGTCCTGTCGCCAATGCCCTGGGTGGGGCCGACATCACCTACGTGATCGGGTTCATCGTGGCCGGCGCTGGGTACTGGCTCCTCGAGCGCAGCTCGCCGAGCTCCGTTCCGGCCTAGGCGCGTCGCTTCGTCGCCAACGCAGAACCCCGCCCGACCTGCGTCGGGCGGGGTTCGTTCTCACCTGCGGGCGGGTCAGTCCGGTGGCAGGATCGGCCGCTCGTCCGCGATCGGCTTGAGCGGCAGGGTCTCGACCCACCGGGCGACCTCGTCGCAGGTCGCGATCCACAGGCCGTCAATCGCCGTGGCCCGTCGGATCAGTGCCTCGAGGCCTGCGGCCCGCGACGGCCGGCCGGACACGAACGGGTGGTTGGTCAGCACGAACAGGCCACCCTCAACCACCATCTGGTCGAGTTCGACCGCCCAGCGATCGATCACCTCAACCGGGCTGGCGATCACGCCCGATCCGGACAGGTCGGGCAGGTATACGTACGGCTCCCAGTCATCCAGGCTCCAGTGGATCGGCAGCTCGACGAGCGCCGCCAGATCCCCGGCCTCGAGCAGGTACGGGCAGTCGGCATCCATCAGGCTCGAGTCATAGCGGAAGCCGTGACGTTTGAGCAGCCCGGCCGAGGACCAGCTGGCCTCCCACATCGGCGCCCGCCAACCACTCGGCCGGACGCCGACCACGGCATCCAGGGCGGCCAGGCCGCGCAGAAGGACCTGTTCCTCCGCCTCGGGCGAGAGGCCGGCGACCGACTCGTGAAGGTAGCCGTGGTGGGCGATCTCATGGCCGGCATCGCGAATGCTCCGAATGACCCCCGGCCAGCGTGCGGCTGTGTAGCCCGGCACGAAGAACGTGCCCTTGATCCCGGTCCGGTCGAGAACTCGAAGCAGGCGCGGGACGCCCGTGCGCGGCCCATACGCCTGATGGCTGATCACCGACCTTCGCCCGGCCGAGGCCGGGTCCGTGGCCAGGATCGCGCTCTCGGCGTCGACGTCGAAGGTGAAGCAGGCGGCAGCCCGGATACCCGCCGGCCAGGCGAAGCCGGGTTCGAATCCATCCGTTCCGACGCTGTTCGTCATCTCCGCCGGAGAGCGACGAGCGACAGCATCTCGAACGCCAGGTTGGCCGCCAGGAACGCCGTCTGGCCGGCCGGATCGTAGCTCGGGATCACCTCCACGATGTCGAAGCCGACGAAGTCGATCCCGGTCAACCCGCGCACGATCGCCAGGGCATCATGAGCCGAGGGGCCGCCGGGCTCGGGTGTCCCGGTCCCCGGGGCGAACGCCGGGTCGACGACATCGATGTCGAACGTCAGGTAGGTGGGCCGGCTGCCGACCCGTTCACGGATTCGCTCGGCCGTGGCCGGCGCTCCGAGGCCCAGGACGTCCTCGGTGGTGAGGTACTCGAGGCCGAGCTCGGAGCGCAGGACGAGCCAGTCGTTCGGGCCGTAGAGCGAGCCGCGCAGGCCGACTTCGAGCGAGTGCTCGACGTCGACCAGGCCTTCCTCGACGGCCCGGCGCATCCACGTGCCGTGGTTGTACTTCTGGCCGAAGTAGCTGTCCCAGGCGTCGGTGTGGGCGTCGAAGTCGATCACCGCAACCGGGCCGTGGGTGGCCATCGCCCGGAGGTGGGCCAGCGTGCAGGCGTGGTCGCCGCCGATCAGCAGGGGTACGACAGCGGCGGTCGCGATCGAGCGGACGGCTGTCTCGATCGCGGCGTAGCTCGGCTCGATATATCCGGGCACGATGGCGATGTCGCCGTGATCGACGCACGAGAGCACCTCGAAGGGTGCCACGGCCAGGTTCGGGTTGTACGGCCTGAGCATCATCGAGGCGTCACGCACGGCCCCCGGCCCGAACCGGCCACCCACCCGGTAGGAGACCCCGGTGTCGAAGGGTACGCCGATGATCGCCAGATCGACCCCGTCGAGCTCTTCGATGTGCGGCAGCCGGGCGAAGGTCGACGGTCCGGTGAAGCGCGGCGACTTGAGCGAATCGGCTGGCCCGTAGCGCGGCATCCATCCATCGTAACGGGACCGGCCACGTGGAATCGGCCGCCTCGCCCTGATCAGTCGGGGCGGCCGTCTCAGGCCAGGGCGGGCGGCTCGTTCCCATCGTGATCGAGCCACGCCCCGATCCCCTCACGCAGCGCGAGGATCGCAATCAGGCCGGCCAGCAAGGCGTCCGCCCACCACCAGCCCAGGACGGCGGTCAGGATCAGGCCGCTGAGGACGGCACCGGCCAGGGCACCGTCGATCAGGCTGAACCGCCCGTCGGCCTGGACCGTGGGGCTGTCCAGTTCGAGCCCGATCCGGAGCTTGCCCGCCGCCAGCAGGATCATCACGATCACCGTGCCGCTCAGGAAGACGATCCCCAGCGGCGAGGCGTCAGGGCGATGGCCGCCGACGATCGACATTCCTGTGTCCCAGGCGACGTAGACGCCGACCACGATGTAGCCCACACCGATCAAGCGCAGCGCCCGGTGCTCGCCGCTGCGGTCCGCGCCGCGCAGCTCCCAGACGACGACGAGCGAAGCAAACACCTCGACCGAGGAGTCCAGGCCGAAGGCCACGAGGGCCACGGAGCCCGCGCTCAGGCCGGCGGCGATTGCCACGATCCCTTCGAGCGTATTCCAGCCGATCGTCAGGTACTCGAGCTGGAACGCCCGTCGGAGGAGCAGCCGACGGTGCGGGTCTAGGGGCTCGAATGGGACCATATTGCCAGAGTGTATCGGCCGATAGCCCTGCGGCGGCCGCCGGTCGTACCATCGGTAACCGTCAATCCTGGAATGTTCAGCAGCAAGGAGGGCCAGCGTGGCTGGGCGCGGCGGGCGCTGGACGCCGACGAACCTCCGCCCGGGAGCCGATCGCAGGCTGCTTCTGGTGGTGGCCAGCTTCGGCATCTCGGTCGTGTTCACCCGTGCGTTCCTCGGCGCGACCGGCTATCCCCGGGTCGGCGTCGGCGAGCTTCACATCGCCCACGTCCTGTTCGGCGGAGCGCTGCTCTTCGTGGGCGGGCTGATCGCCCTGATCGCACGGCTCGACCGGGTCGTGGATGGCGCCGCGATCTTGATCGGGGCCGGGGTCGGCCTGTTCATCGACGAAATCGGCAAGTTCATCACGACCACCAACGACTACTTCTTTCCGACCGCGGCACCGATCATCTACGGCGTGTTC
>JADGQK010000067.1 GCA_017881915.1 Chloroflexota bacterium
TCGCCTCCAGGCGGCGAGATCGGGGACAGATGCCGGTCTCTCACCGCGTCAGTACCCAGCATGCTCGATCGCCGTGCTCACGAACGCCTCCACGTTCTCGGGTGGGGTTCCGTACTCGAGGAAGTCAGCGTTCTGCAGGATGAAGTGGCCGCCGGGCTTGCCGATCTCCATCGTCCGCGCGGTCACGCGCCGGACATCGTCGACCGTGCCGCGCTGGATTGCGAGCACCTGGTCCACGCCGCCGACCACGACATAGGCGCTGTCCACGATGTCCTTGACTTTCGCGAGGTCGGCGTCACCCAGCTGGGGAGGCGGGGAGAACGGCTCCACGCCAACCACGCCCAGGGCCTTGTACGACTCCACGAGCTGCATGATCTGCCCGCAATTGTGGTAGATGGCCGGCGTTCCGTTTGCCTGGGCAAGCTGGATCTGGCGGCGCTCGTAGGCGAGGATGTGCTCCTCGTAGTTCCTGCGTCCCAGGAACCCGCCGGGGACGTTGCCCCCGACCAGGTGGACGTCGATCCCGGCGGCGTCGATCGCGCGGGTGTAGTCGGCGACGCGGGCCAGGGAGAGCTCCATCAGCTCCCGGTACAAGTCGGGATCCGTGTAGAACATGCAGTAAAGGTCCTGCTCGTCCACGAGCAGCGAGGCCATGTTGAACGGGCCGTGCGGGGACCAGCAACCCACGATTCCGTCGTCGCCGAGCGCTGCCCGGATCGGCGCGATCCGCTCCCGGACCGTGGCCGGCCACGAAGCCGGCATGGCAGGCTCATATCGCCGGACCAGCTCCAGGTCGGCAAGAGTCCGGACCGGCTTCACCGTGCATGCGTACATGAACGTGCCCGGACGGATCTCGTCGATCGAGAACTCCTGGGTGAGTCTCCCGCCGGGCGTGCGGATCTCCGACCGTCGGATCGTCGTGCGACCGTCCGAGGTCTCGTCCGTCCGAACCTCCCATGAGTCGGTCTCCTCGGACACGTTGAGGCCGCCAAAGAACATCCACTGGAAGGGCTCCAGCGTGCCGAAGAGGAGCCGGACGAAGACGTCGGCGCCGAGCTGTCGCGAGATCTCGATGACCTTCAGCTGGATCGCGAGGTGATCCCTCGGATCGATGCCGGGGTACATCTGGTTGATGAAGTGGCCCTGGTCCTGGATGAACAGGGTCACCGGGACGCGATCCGGGAGCTCGCCCCGGAACACCGCCTTGAAACGCTCTCGCGGCGTCATGACCATTGCGTGCCACCTCCCCAGGCCGGCGTCGGGCCGCGCCGGCTGCTGGACCTATCGGTCACGGCCGTCGAGCAGGCGACGGATGATCGCCCACACTTGGTCGGCCACTTCCGCCTGGTCCTGCTGGATGGCCACCACGCGGCGCGCCCGAGCGTCCAGCGCATTTGCCGGCGCCGGATAGGTTCCGACGATCGTCCCGGATGGGCGCAGGAAACCGAAGAGCTCACGAAAATACGCTTCCGGGTCCAGTGGCGTGGTGTCGCAGACCATGAGCACCAGTCGGCCCTCGAACGCGTCCTGCATCCGGCGAACCGACGCGAACTCGCCCATGCACCAGTTGTTGATCCCGACGAGGCCGTCAATGGCCAGGAAGTTGTCGACCTGGTGAGGCGCGTTCCCGCAGAAGTGGATGGTCCCGCCGCCGAAGGCCCGCAAGACACGGCTGTTGTACGGCACGACGAACTCGCGATACAACGGCGCGGAGAGGATCGTGCAGTCGTCGTCGGAGATCCAGACCCCGCCGAACGCTTCCGGCAGGAGCATCGCGTGCGGGAACGCCCCTGAGCCAATCGGCAGGCCGGCATGGCTCTTCTGAACCCTCAGCCAGTCGATGAGCACCGTGGTCGCGAAATCCATGAGCTCGTGCACGGCCGAGGGTTCGTCGTACATCCAGAGGCAGAGCTGCTCCACGCCGGCGAGGCTCAGCGCGATGTTGAGCGGCCCCTGGCAGTCGGTGAACGAGACCGGCAAGGTGGAGGTCGCCTTGAACCGGTCGATGCACCCGAGGACGCGTGGCATGAGGCCGTCGCGGAGTGGATCCGGCGGCTCCAGCCGGCGGACGTCGGTCGGGGAGCCCAGGATCGGGCCCTCGATCGCGGGCTCCTCCCCGCGCTGGAAGATGATCGTGCTGCCCAGCGCGGAGGGCACGACGCCCGTGCCGTACCACGGGAACAGGAACGGGACATAGTCGTCGTCGATTCGCGCCACATGGGAGGCGATCTTCGCCTCCTGGAATTGGCGCATCGCGGTGTAACCGCTCGCGTCGAAGTACGCATCCGGGATCCGCGTGGGATCCTCGCCCGTCAGCCAATAGTTGCAGTCGCCGACGACCACTGGCGGCGTGGTCACGGGCCGGTGGCGATACGCATCCTCGATGTGCTCGCGCGCCCGCTCGAAACGGTCCGTCGGTGTGCCGTCGGTGGTGTCGGCCACGTCAGGCGCCTGCGAGGCAGGGGACGCCTCGATCGGCATGGCCGTACGCTGCTCCCGTGGTGCGCGCCATTCCGCTCACTCGCCGGTCACGCTGGCCGCCGCTGGAAAGGTCCGACCCTGGATGGTCTCGACCATTGCCCAGAAGTTCTCCATCGGCGTGTCGAGCTGGACGTGGTGGGTCGGCCCCAGGATGAGGCCACCGCGCCGGCCGATCGTGTCCAGCCGGGTCCGGACCTCGGCCCGCACGTCCCCGGGCGAGCCGAAGGGCAGGGTGTGCTGCTCGTCGAGCGACCCCCAGAAGCAGAGGCGGTCCCCGTACCGGCGCTTCAGCTCGGCGGGATCCAGGCAGGCCGGTTGGACCGGGTTGAGGACGTCGAGGCCGATCTCGATGAGGTCCGGGATGACGTCCCAGATCATCCCGTCCGAGTGGTACGCAACCTTGACGGCGGGGTTGATCGACTTGACGCGGGCGATCAGCTCGGCCATCCGCGGCTTGAGGTGGCGGCGCCAGAGCGCCGGGGAGATCAGCATGCCCGTCTGCATCCCGACGTCGTCGCCGGTCCAGATCATGTCGACGCCCATCTCCGTGAGGCGCTCTGCGGCCCGGAGGTGGTACTGGAACGGGATCTCCAGGATCGCCTCCGCGATGTCCGGCTCCGTCACCAGGTCGATCATCAGCTGCTCGAAGCCGCGCAGCGCCCAGGCTGTCTCCCAGATGGTGGTGACCGTGACACCCACGATGTAGTACTCGCCGCCGAGCTGCGCGATGACGCGCCCGGCTTCCTCATAGAGCTCCGGCCGGTCGGGGTCCGGAGCCCGGTAGGACGCGATCGCAGCGTCGCTGGCGAGCGGCCTGCCGACCATCTCGGTGTAATGGCCCGTGCCGAACGGGGTCTCATAGGGCTGGGCGCGCCAGGAGACGCCCCACTCGTCCGTGTATGCGTCGGGACCCTGGTAGTACGAGTTCGCCCAGCCGACCGAGGTGAGGATCAGGTCCTCGTCGAGGGCGAGCTCCAGCTCATACGTGTTGCCGCCTCCGTGCGGGTTATGGCTGCCGGAACCGGACCGGGCAACCAGGCCGCGCGCCTCGAGGTCCGCCCGCAATCGCACCGCGAACTCCGGCGTGAAGCTGAGCTGCATCGGGCAGCGGTCGAGCGCTTCATGATGGAGCGCGGCGATCACCCGATCGCGGTGACGCACAGGGGTCGTCCGTGCCTCATCCACCACGGGCGTCGCGGCCGCGCGGGCCGCCGGTGGCACCCTGGCCGAAGGTCGTGCTCACCGGGCCAGGGCCGCCTTCGCGACCTCGACGGCCGATCCTGCGTCGGGGGCGTAGCCGTCGGCGCCGATCTCGCGCGCGAACTCGGCCGTCACGGGTGCCCCGCCGACGATGATCCTGACATCCCCCATCCCCGCGTCCCGGACCGCCCTGACGACGTCGCCCATGCCCGTCATCGTCGTCGTCAGGAGCGCGCTGATGCCGATGATGCGCGCATCGTGGGACCGCGCGGCCTCCACGTAGCGTTCTGGGGGGACGTTCGTGCCCAGGTCGATGACCTCGATGTTGGCGCCCTTCCACATCATTCCCACGAGGTTCTTGCCGATGTCATGGAGGTCGCCCTTGACCGTGCCGATGACGGCGGTCGCCTCAGGCCGGATGTCCGCCGCGACCAGGAGTGGCTCTAGGAGGGCCGTCGCCTCCTTCATCGCCCGCGCCGCGATGAGCATCTCGGGCACGAAGATCTCGTTGCGCTGGAAGCGGCCCCCGACGTTGTTCATTGCCGCCGTCATCGCGTCGAGGATCGCCTGGGGGTTCAGGCCATCGTCGATGGCCTGCTGCGTGGCGCGGGTGGCCGCCGCGCGGTCTCCCGTCTCGATCGAGGTGGTCAGTCCCTCAAGGTCGGCCATGGCGCGTTATCTCCCTGCGAATCGACGGTAGATGTCGGGAGGGGCCGGATGCGGCGGTCATCCTAGATCAGCCACGAGAGGCAATCCTGGTGCGCGCCCGCTCCGACCGCAGCGCCCGGAACTGGGCGATCGCCACGCTGGTGACCAGGAGCATCCCGGTGGCGACGTCCTGCCAGTACTGCTGCACGCCGAGGAGATTCATCCCGTTTGACAGGACCCCCAAGATCAGCACGGCGAGGACCGTTCCCACGACGGTGCCCTTGCCGCCAGTCGTGGCCGCTCCGCCGAGGAAGACGGCGGTAATAGCCTGGAGCTCCATACCCTGTCCGTTGAGCGGCGAACCCGAGGTGGTCCGCGCGGCCAGGAGGACGCCGCTCAGGCCTGCGGTCATCCCGCAGAACACGTACATCCCCAGCCGCACCCTGGTCAGGTTGATGCCCGCCAGCCGGGCGGCCGTGGCATTGCCGCCCAAGGCGTAGATCGACCGCCCGAAGTCGGTGTAGCGCAGCAGCACGTGGCCGACGATCGCCACGAAGATGAGGATGATCAGGATGATCGGGATGCCGACGAACCCGCCGCCCCCGAGGATGCGGCCGGAGCCGAGCCAGGTGAAATCGGGCTGGGTGCCGACGCCGACGGGATAGCCGTTTGGCGCGATGAGGAACGCGACGCCGCGGAACGCTGCGAACGTGCCGAGCGTCGCGATGATCGGGTTCACCCGCAGAAAGGCGACGATCGAACCGTTGACCAGGCCGGCGCAGATCCCGGCCATGATTCCGGCGACGAGCCCCAGCTGCATGCTGCCGGTCCCGGTCACGACGAGGGCGGCAGCCACGCCGGCGATGCCCGCGATCGAGCCGACCGAGATGTCCAGCGCGCCGGCGATGATGACCAGCGACTCGCCGACGGCAAGGACGCCGAGGACGGCGATGTTCTGGCCCAGCGAGTTCAGAAGGTTCTGCTGGCCAAGGAAGAACTTCGTTTGCGAGACGATGACCGCGATCTCGATCGCGAGGACGATGACCAGGGAGAGGTTCTCCGCCCCGATGAACCTCACGACCGGCCGGACGACGGAGGCGACCCTGGCCAGGGCCGTTCGGAAGGGCGAGATGGGAGGTGTCGCCGGGCCGTCGACCTCGCCGGCGGGTGCTTCGCTCATCCTGCCAATCCTTCCTCTGGGGCGGTCGACTTGGGTACGGGGTCGGCGCGGGACAGATGGTCGACCATCGCGAGGGCGAGCACCTGCTCCTCCGTCGCGCCGGGTCCGGGCAGCTCCCCGGAAATCCGACCGTTCTGCATGACATAGATGCGATCCGACAGGCCCAGGATCTCCGGCAGATCCGAGGAGATGAACATGACTCCCAGGCCCTGGTTCGCCAGGTCGTCGATCAGGTGGTAGATCTCGGCTTTCGCGCCGACATCGATGCCGCGCGTCGGCTCGTCGAGGATCAGCACCTTCGGCTTGGCAGCGAGCCAGCGCGCCAGCACCACCTTCTGTTGGTTGCCGCCGGAGAGCTTGCCGACCTCCTGCTCGAGGGACGGCGTCCGGACCCGAAGCCGCTCGATGTACTCCCCCGCGAGGCGCCGCTCCATCCTGCGCTGGATGAAGTGGAACCGGCTGAGCCGCTGGAGCACCGCCAGCGACGCGTTCTCGAGGACGCTGCGCATGAGGATGAGGCCCTCGCGCTTCCGGTCCTCGGGCGCGTAGCCGATTCCTTCGGTTACCGCGTCACTCGGTCGTCGAATCGATACGAGGCGCCCGTCCACGAAGACGCTGCCGCTGTCGCGGGGCAGCTCCCCGAAGACGACCTTGGCGAGCTCGGTCCGCCCCGCGCCCACGAGCCCTGCGAATCCGACCACCTCGCCGGCGCGGACGTAGAAGCTGACGTCATGGTGCCAGTTGCTCGCGATGTGCTCGGCGCGCAGGACCACCCGGTCGGTGACGGCTCGCCGCCGCTGGAACATGGCGGTCAGATCCCGGCCCACCATCAGACGGACGATCTCCTCCTCCGTAAGGTCGGCCGCCGGACGGACGGCGATGAGGCGTCCGTCGCGGAGGATGGCGACCCGGTCGGCGAGCTGCAGAATCTCCCGGATCCGGTGCGAGACGTAGATGATGGCGACGCCTTCGTCACGCAGACGGCGCACCAGGGCGAAGAGGCGCTGGACCTCGTCGTCGGTCAGGGACGACGTCGGTTCGTCGAGCGCCAGCACGCGCACGTTCGACTTGATGGCCCGCATGATCTCGACCAGCTGGCGCTGGGCGGGGGAGAGCATGTCGCCCATCAGCCCCATCGGGAGGGCCGCGCTGAAGCCATACCGGTCGAGATCCGCCCGGACCCGCGTCTCCAGCAGCCGCCGGTCGACGAACCCGCCGCGACCTGGCAGCTCTCCGACGCAGATATTCTCGGCGACGTCGACGCCGGGGATGATCTCCGGTTCCTGGTAGATCACCCGGATGCCGGCCCGGTGCGCGTCGAGGGGGTTCGCGAAACGGAGCGGCTGGCCATCGAGCGTGAGCGTGCCTATGTCGGGCTGATAGTCACCGTTGATGACCTTGAGCAGCGTGGACTTGCCGGCACCGTTCTCGCCCAGGAACGCGAGGATCTCGCCTGACCGCGCTTCGAGCGACACGTCGCTCAGCGCCTGGACGTTGGGGAAGGCCTTGCTGACGCCGCGGATCTCCAGGCCTAGGCTCGGGCTCGGGACGGGCGTGGCTGGGGGCTCGGTTGATGCCGGTGGACTCATCGGGCCTCTGCGGTGGCGCTGTTGTGGGTGGCGATGTGCTGACAGGACAGGAGCCGGACCACCTGGCCCGGCCCCTGTCCCGGAGGAGAGAAAGAGCCTACTTGCTGCAGTTCGCGACGGACGTCTTGTCCATGACGGTCGCGAAGTTGGTGGGATCGACGATGGTCGTGTTGGCGATGGTCGATGCCGGGAGCGGTGTGGCGTTGGTGACAAAAGCCCAGAGGGCGTCCGCCGAGGCCTTGCCGACATCAAGACCCGAGATGAACAGGGCGGCCTTCCACGGGGAGTCCTGCTTGGCCGCCCACGGCTTGCACGCCTGGTAGGCGCCGAGCCCGACCGCGATGACGTTGGCATTGCTCACGCCCGCCGTCGCAAGGGCGTTGACGGTTCCTTGGACGCCTTCATCGTTGCAGGCGAAGACGACCCAGTTCGTGATGTCCGGGTGCGCGGTGATGATTGGGCCCGCAGCCGTCTGGGCGGCCGCGATCTCACCGCTGTACGGGACGGGATACACATTCGTAGCGCCAGCGGCCGAGATCTTCGCCTTCTCGGCGGTGGTGCGGTCGTTGCAGACCGATAGGGTTTGGACCTCGGCGGACAGGACACCCACCTTCTTCGCGCTGTCCTTCAGCCAGCCGGCGGTCCCGAGCAGCGTGGCTGCCTCGTCGCCCACCTTATTGCCCATGTCCGTGCCGCTGAACCCGACGAACGGGATCGCGGTGCCGGCGCTGTCCTTGATCGCATCGTCGGTGGCGACCAGCGCCACCTTTGCGTCGGCTGCCGCCTTGGCCACGGCCGGGCCGATGGTCTGGTCGGGGACGGTGATCGCGATGCCCTTCGCGCCGGCTGAGATCGCGTCATTGACCTCGCTGATGCCGGTGTTCGCATCCAGCTTCGCGTTGTAGAGCTTGACCTGGCCGCCCTTGGCCTCGATCTCGGCCTTGAAAGCGCTCTGCTGGTCGATGAAGTATTGCTGGTCAGCGCTCTTGTTGATGGCGACGAACAGCGGCGCGCCGCCTGTACCGCCACTGCTGGCGGCCGGGGCGCTGCTGGCGGCCGGGGCGCTGCTGGCCGCGGCAGCCGACGGCGACGGGGTGGCGCTGCCCGAACAGGCCCCGACGACGAGGGCGGCCGCCGCGACGAATCCGACGAGCCTCAGCCCGTTGCGACGATTCGCATAGGTCACGTTGATCCTCCTTCTGGCTCCCTTGGGGAGCATCCCGCGCACGGAACCGCAGGGTTCCCGGTGCCGGCCAGCGCATCCAGCGTCTCCGGCTGCCTTCCACTACTGCTCACGGGCACCCTGCCCTGCCTCACGAAGGGGGCCGGGCTGGTCGGGCCCTGCGCGACGCAGGCCATTGGCGTCGGATCCGGCGCGGCTCGTGTCCAGTCGGCCTTTGGCGACTCCTTTTCGCACACTTGCATTTTCTTGTCAAGAGCCGATGATAGTCGTCGAATATCGGCTGGGCGTCGCGTCGGGCCGAAGTCTTGACAGCAGAACGCAAGATAACGCAATGGAGTGCCTGCGTGCGAGACCTTGACGGCGGGGCGCCGATTCCCGCGCAGGTGCGCCGGGAGCGGATGAGGACGCTCGTCGGAGAGCGGGAGTTCGCCCGCGTGGCCGACCTCAGCGACGCGTTCGGCGTCTCCGAGGTCACCGTCCGTGGCGATCTCGACGTGCTGGCTTCCCGCGGCCTGGTGCGCCGCGTGCGTGGCGGCGCCATGCCCCGCCCCGCGCCTGCCGAGCGACCGTTCGAGGAGGCCGAGGTGGTCTCAGCCGGCGAGAAGGACGCGATCGGTGCCCTTGCCGCTGGCCTCGTCTCGAACGGGGACTCGATCATCCTCGACGTCGGCACCACGACCGCGGCGATCGCCGCGGTGCTGGTTCAGCGAACGGACATCGCGACCCTCACCGTGTTCACGAACTCCCTCAAGGTCGCGCTCGTCCTGGAGCCAGCGATCCCGCGGATTGACGTCATCGTGACCGGAGGAACGCTGCGCTCACTCCAGCACTCACTCGTGGACCCGCTCGGGCGCGCGCTCCTGGAGCGACTGAACGTGGATACCGTGTTCATCGGCTGCAACGGGGTGGATCCGGAGGGCGGGGTCACGAACATCAACCTCCCCGAGACCGAGATCAAGCGGGTGATGCTCACCGCCGGGCGGCGGCGGGTCGTCGTCGCGGACGGGTCGAAGATCGGTCGCGTTGCCCTGGCCCACCTCTGCCCCCTCGACCAGGTGGACATCCTCATCACTGGGTCGTCGGCCGATCGGGACGTCATTGCATCCCTGCGCGAGCGAGGGCTCGAGGTGCGCGTCGCATGAGGAATCGCGACGAGCTCCCGGATGCGGATGCAGCGAGCCGGTGACCGCACCTCCCGCGCGCGTCTCCCCGTTTCGCCGGCGGGCCACCACGTGACCGGCCAGGACGCCCGGCGTGCCGCCGGCGGTCAGTCCGACCCCAGCGCCGGGCCGGCAGCCGTCCCCGAGCTCGAACGTCACGAGTTCGTGGCGGTCGATCGGCGTCGTCTTTTCGTCTACGGCGACCTGCGCGGGCAGCCGGACCCGAGGCGCGCGGAATCCGAGCCGGTCGCGCTTCACGAGCGCCTCGACCTGCTGACCGGGACGTGGATCGCCGTGTCGCCATCGCGCAACGTGCGTCCGCACTCGGGAGTGGCCGCCGGGATGGACGGTGCGCGCGCCGCGTGCCCGCTGTGCCCCGGCGGCCCGGAGGTCCCGTTCAGCTACGACGCGGCGGTCTTCGACAATCGTTATCCCGCGCTCGTCGACGATCCGCCCCCCGTGCCCGACGACCCGCGGGTGGGTCCCGCCCAGGGGAAGTGCGAGGTGGTCCTCTACACCGAGCGCCACGAAGGGTCCCTCGCAACGCTCAGCCCGATGGAGCTCGCGCGCGTGATTGCGGTGTGGCGCGATCGCTCGGGCGAGCTGTGGGCGGACCCACGGAACTCCTTCGTCATGGCCTTCGAGAACAGCGGCGAGGCCGTCGGTGCCACGCTGTCGCATCCCCACGGCCAGATCTACGCGTTCGACCACCTGCCCCCGCTCATCGCCGGGCGCGCGGACGCGCTTCGCCGGTACCGGAGCGACGAACGGGCCTGCCTGGCGTGCCACGTGGTGAGCACCGACGATGCCAGCGACCGCATCGTTGCCGCCAATCCGAGCTTCTCGATCGGCGTGCCGTTCGCGGCGCGATGGCCGTTCGAGCTCCATGTTCGGGCGCGTCGCCACGGCCTCGGGCGCCTGGGTGACCTCACGAGGCCGGAGCGGCGCGACCTCGCCGCGGCGCTGCGGCAGGTCGTCGCGCGGTACACCCAGGTGTTCGACTTCGCCCTTCCCTACATGATGGTGGCCCTCGAGGCACCGGCCGGCGAGCCGGACTGGCACCTCGCGTTCGAGTTCTACCCGCCACACCGTTCGCCGCGGCTGACCAAGGTGCGCGCCTCGGTTGAAACGGCCACCGGCCTCTTCATCAACGACACGCTGCCCGAGACCACCGCACGGCGCCTGGCCGCCCTCGCCGGACCGGCAGTGGAGGAGGCGCCGCCGTTCACGGTCGTGCATGCTGCCCGATCGCGGCCCGCGCCGCCCTGATGGACTGGTGACCGACAGAGCGTCCCCTGCCGGCGCGGCAGCGCGCGATGCCGTGCGCGCATGGAGCGACAGGGTCGTCATTCCGACATACGCGGCCGGCCCCGCGGAACAATCTCCGATCTTCCTCGAGAAGCGGGTCTACCAGGGAAGCAGCGGCCGCGTCTACCCGAACCCGGTCATCGAGCGGGTGTCCGATCAGAAGGTGGACCGCGCCTACGACGCGGTCCACCTCGAGAACGGGTACGTCAGGCTCATGGTCCTCCCCGAGATCGGGGGCCGGATCCACGTCGGCCAGGACGTGACCAACGGGTACGACTTCTTCTACCGGCAGCAGGTCATCAAGCCGGCGCTGGTCGGGTTGCTCGGCCCGTGGATCTCGGGTGGCGTGGAGTTCAACTGGCCACAGCACCATCGGCCGTCCACGTTCATGCCGGTCGACTGGTCGATCGAGGAGGGCGAGGATGGCGGCCGGACGGTCTGGCTGAGCGAGCATGAGCCGATGGGGCGCATGAAGGGGAGCGTGGGCATCACGCTCCATCCGGGACGCTCGCTCGTCGAGGTGCGCGCTCGCCTGTACAACCGGACGCAGTTCGTCCAGACGTTCCTGTGGTGGGCCAACGTGGCCGTCCGCGTCCACGACCAGTACGAGGTGTTCTTCCCGCAGGATGTCTGGCACGTGGCCGACCATGCGAAGCGGGCGATGGCGACCTTCCCGATCGCGCGCCATCCCTACTACGGGGTCGAATACGGGCAGGGCCCGGGAGGCGGCACCGACATCCGCTGGTACCGCAACATCCCGGTCCCCACTTCGTACATGGCGATGGGCTCGCGCCACGACTTCTTCGGCGGGTACGATCACGCCGCCCAGGCAGGGCTCGTGCACGTGGCCGACCACCGAATTGCCCCCGGCAAGAAGCTGTGGACGTGGGGCGATCACGAGTTCGGCCACGCCTGGGACCGCCAGCTGACCGACGAGGATGGCCCGTATGTCGAGCTCATGGCCGGGGTCTACACGGACAACCAGCCGGATTTCTCGTTCCTCCAGCCCTACGAGACCCGCACGTTCGTCCAGCGCTGGTATCCGATCCAGCGAATCGGCCCTCCCACGCTCGCGAACGAGGATGTCGCCGTTCGCCTCAACGTGGATGCAGGGCGCGCACGTGTCGGTGTCGCGGTGACCGGCGTGTTCCCCGCGGCGACCGTGCGACTCGAGCGGGGGTCGGGGCCGCTCGCGGAGCGCCGGGCCGATCTGGCCCCCGACGCGCCCGTGGTCTTCGAGGTGTCGCTGCCGCCGGGAACGGTGGCCGCCGGGCTGCGGCTCAGGGTGCTCACCTCCGACGGGCGCACGCTGATCGACCACGTCCCGGAGACCCCGGATCCCGGCCCACTTCCGGCGCCCGCGGCGGAGCCGCCCGCGCCGGTCGACGTCCGCACCACAGAGGAGCTGTACCTGACCGGCCTCCACCTCGATCAATACCGGCACGCGACCCGTTCGCCGGAGCCCTACTGGCGGGAGGCGCTGCGACGAGACCCGGCCGACGAGCGCTCCAACACAGCACTCGCTGGCTGGCACATCCGGCGGGGCGAGCCGGCGGTTGCCGAACGGCACCTCCTGGCGGCGATCGGGCGGCTGACTCATCGCAACCCGAACCCCCGGGACGGCGAGCCCTTCTACCTCCTTGGCGTTGCCCTGCGCTTGCTCGGACGCGACGACGAGGCGCACGACGCGTTCTTCAAGTCAACCTGGAACGGGGCCTGGGCTTCACCCGCCTACCACGCCATCGCGGAGCTCGACGCGACCCGCCGCGATTGGCCGGCGGTCATGGAGCATGCTCGTCGGGCGCTGCGGACGAATGCCGACGACCTGAAGGCACGCGACCTGTGCGCCGCTGCGCTTCGACACGCGGGTCGCTTGGGTGAGGCGCTCCAGGAGGCGGAAGCGGTGCTCGCGCTCGATCCGCTTGACCTCTGGGCAGCCTTCGAACGAGCCTGGGCGAGTCGTTCGCTCGGCCGGGCCGTCCCGGATCCCGAATTCGGCGACCTGCAGACGCACCTTGACGTTGGGCTGGACCTGGCGGCCGCGGCTCTCTGGGACGACGCGATCGCCGTCGTCGAGGTGGCCACCGGATCCGAGCCAGGTGCGCACGTGGATCCGCTCGCGCTCTACCACCTGGGATGGCTCCACGAGCAGGCCGGCCACGCTGACGCCGCGGCGACGGTGCGGGGGCGGGCCCGGCTGCTGCCGCCCGGTCAGTCGTTCGCGGGACGGCTGGACGAGATCGCGATTCTGGAGAGCGCGATCGCCGCCGATCCGGAGGATCCCCGCCCGCCATACCACCTCGGGAACCTGCTCTACGACCGGCGTCGCCACTCGGACGCGATCGCCTGGTGGGAGCGCGCGGCGATGCTCGATCCCGAGTTCCCGACGACGTGGCGAAACCTGGGCTTTGCCTATCTCAACGCAGAAGGTCGTCGTGGCCTGGCCGAGCGCGCATATCGGCGGGCGTTCGCTGCTGACCCGACCGACGGGCTCGTGCTGTACGAGTGGGACCAGCTCGCGAAGAATCGGGGACGGTCAGCCCGCGGGCGCCTCGCCCGCCTGGAGGCACACCGGGACCTCGTCGACGAGCGCGACGACCTGAGCGTGGAGCTGGCGAGTCTCTACAACGATCTCGACAGGCATACGGACGCGCTCGCGTTCATGGCCTCCCGCCGCTTCCACCCCTGGGAGGGAGGCGAGGGCCTCGTCTCGGGCCAGTACGTCCGCTCACACCTTCGCCTCGCACAGGCGGCTCTCCGTGCAGGACGACCGGCCGAGGCGCGCGACCATGTCGTGGCCGCGATGCAGTACCCGGAGAACCTGGGCGAGGGCAAGCACCTCCTGACGCCCGAGCACGACCTGCACTTCCATCTCGGGCTGGCCCTGGAAGCGCTCGGCGACCTGCCCGGCGCGCTGCGCGCGCTCGAGCGAGCGGCGGATCCACGGACGAGCCACGATCCCACGACCGTGCCGGTGCCGATGCTTTCGGAGGCCACCTATTGGCGCGCGCGAGCCCTCGAGCGGCTCGGCGATCGGGATGGCTCGCGGCGCATCCTCCGTGAGCTGCGCGCCGCCGCCCGCCGCCAGTCGCACGTTGACGCTCGAATCGACTACTTCGCCACGTCGCGGCCGACGTTCCTGCTGTCCGAGGGCGAGCTCGGGCCGCGGAATCGGGCCGCGAGCCGATACCTCGAGGGGCTGGCGGAGCTGGGACTCGGCCGGTTCAGACCAGCGTCGCGGGCATTCGACGAGGTCGTCGCGATCGATCCCTCCCACGGCGGCGCTCGCTGGGGCCTGCAGGAGATCGAGGAACGAGGACGACGCGACCATCCACGTGCTGCGCGAGGTGGCGCCGGGCAGCCTCCTGGTCGAAGCGGCGGCCGGCGCCGGCTTCGACCGTGACGGTTGACCGAACGGGGCGCGACCGGGAAGTTGTCCTGGTGGTTCCCGCGTAGGAGCACGGTACGCGGGCTTGACTCGGCGTCCTCGCAGGATTCCGCCTGGTTCGGCCCCGGAACGGCGCACCCGAGCAGGCCGGGAAACCGGGCGTGCCCGGCGCGGCGTATCACCCACCAGGAGGTGCCCGATGGTCACTCGAACCCGGATCTTGCGATTCCTGCCGTTCGCGATCGCCCTGCTGCCGTTCATCCTTGCCGCGTGCGGGCCCGGCGGCACGACGTCGTACTGACCGGAGATCCTATCCGAGCGCC
>JADGQK010000022.1 GCA_017881915.1 Chloroflexota bacterium
CGTACACGTCGGCGACGGCCAGGTTGAGTCCCTTGGCGCCGGTGGCCGGGACGATGTGGGCCGCATCTCCAGCCAGGAACAGTCGTCCGAACTGCATCGGCTCGACCACAAAGCTGCGCATCAGGGCGATGTTCTTCTCGAGGACCGGTCCGTCGTTGAGGACCCAGCCGTCGGCGGTTGCCAGGCGCGTCCGGAGCTGCTCCCAGATCCGATCGTCGGGCCAGTTCCGGATGTCTTCGGATGGATCGACCTGGATGTACAGGCGACTGATCGAGGGCGACCGCAGGCTATGCAGGGCAAAGCCGAGCTCATGCCGGGCGTACACCAGCTCCGTGGCCGACGGCGCGACCGAGGCCAGGATCCCGAGCCAGGCGAATGGGTATTCGTGGTTGTACTCAGTCAGGACGCCGGCCGGGATGGCGTCACGCGACAGTCCGTGAAAGCCGTCGCAGCCGGCCAGGAAATCGCACTCGAGCGTCGCCGCCGATCCGTCCTTGCTGAAGCGGATCGAGGGACGATCGGTGTCGATGCCGCTCAGCGCGACGTCCTCGATCTCGAACCGGACGTCGCCGTCGGCCGCGATCCGTGCCGCAATCAGGTCCTTGACGACCTCCTGCTGCCCGTAGATCGTGATCGATCGTCCGCCGCTCAGCTCGGTCAGCGGGATCCGATGGCCTCGACCGTCGAAGCGCAGCTCGATCCCGTGATGGATCAGCCCGTCGCGATCCAGCCGGTCGGCGAGGCCGGTCTGGCGCATCAGGTCGACGGTTCCCTGCTCCAGGACGCCCGCCCGGACTCGATGCTCGACATAGTCGCGCGAGCGATTCTCGAGGACGACCGAGTCGATGCCATCGAGTTGGAGCAGATGGGCGAGGAACAACCCGGCCGGGCCCGCTCCAACGATGCCGACCTGGGTGCGCTGGCTCACTCCTGGGCCGTCCTAGTCGTCGTGGTCGGGAGACTCGAACGGCGTCGAAGCACCGCCCGGCAGGACGATGTCGAAGCGAAAGGCGAGGGCCCACTCGGGGATCGTGTTGGCAAGGTCGAACGCGGCTATCAGTCGGGCGCGCCCGGCCGGGTCCGGGATCGAGTTGTAGATCGGATCGAGTGGAAGGAGCGGATCGCCGGGGAAATACATCTGGGTCACAAGTCGCTGCTCGAAGGCCCGACCGAACAGGGAGAAATGGATGTGGGCAGGCCGCCAGGCATTGGGATGGTTGCGCCAGGGATAGGCGCCGGGCTTGATCGAGACGAAGCGGAAGGTGCCGTCCGGCCCGGTCAACGTCCGTCCGATCCCGCTGAAGTTTGGGTCGAGCGGCGCCGGGTGGTGGTCGGCCTCGTGGGCGTACCGGCCGGCAGCATTGGCTTGCCACGCCTCGATCAGGGTCGAGGCCACGGGGCGGCCGGCGCTGTCGGTCACCCGACCGGCGACGATGATCCGTTCGCCGATCGGCTCACCGGCATGCTTCCGGGTCAGGTCGGCGTCGGACGGAGCGACCCGGCTCTCACCGAAGACCGGTCCGCGTGCCTCGGTCATGCCCCGGGGGAGGATCCCGAATGTCCGGTTGGGTGCTCGCAGGCGCGTGCCGACGTAGTCCGGGAACAGGTATGGCGGGTCGACCGACACGGCTGATCGGATCAGGGAGGCGGCATCCCGGGAGGTGGGCTTGCGCACGACGGTGTCTCTCTGGAGCGCTGGACTGGCGGGCCTGATCGGCAGGCGCCTGATGACAGACCGTAGTTGGCCGAGCGTATCGTGACAAGTCTGGTGTCCACTGGTTGGACGGGCGCAGCCAGGCGCGGCTACCGACGGACGCCGGACCCGCCATCCCAGAGTTCGGCGACCCTGCGCGTCATCCCGCTTGCCACCGCGCGAACGGCTGGCGCCAGCGCCTGCGGATCGGCGCCTCGGGTGGCGACCACCAGCGAGACGGCCCCGGCCAACTTCTCGTCCGCCGCGAAGATGGCCGCTCCCACGGATACCGCCCCGGCCGTCATCTCGTCCCGGGTCGACGAGTACCCTCGCTCGCGAATCTCGGCCAGGCAGCGTCTCAGCGCGTCGCCATCGACGATCGTGTACGGCGTCATCTGGGCCAGGCCGCGATGGATCACCTCGTCCACGAACTCGGGCGGTGAATAGGCGAGCAGGACCTTGCCGACTCCCGTTGCGTGGAGGGGCAGGCGTCCACCAGGCCGGCTGATGATGGGGACCGACTTCGTCCCTCGAATCCGCTCGACGCACAGGGCATCGGACCCATCGAGGACCGCGAGCTGGACGTTCTCGTGGGTGGCTTCATACAGGTCCTGCATGTAGGGCAGGGCAATCTCGCGCAGCGTGGACCGACTTGAGGCGAGCGTCCCGAGCTCCCACAGCCAGCCGCCAAGGCGGTAGACGCCGTGCTCGTCCAGCTCGAGCGCTCCGGCGGCTCGCAGCTCGTTGGCAAGCCGCAGGACGGTCGTCATGGGCAAGCCGGTGCGCCGCGCCAGCTGCGGTCGGGTGAGCCCGGTCTCGGCCGTGCGCAGGGCACCGAGGATTGCGAACCCCTTGCTCAGAACGGTGCGACCGGGCTCACGATTGTTGCCGCTCACGACCGGACCCGATCAAGCGACACGGCCGACGTGCTTCGATCCATCATCGGCCATTGTGCCTCAGGCCGGTCCCGGCACCGTCGTAACCTCGTCGACAGCAAGCGCGATCAAGACTCCGGTCGAATCGACGATCAACGCAGCGTCGGGCCGGCTGAATCAGACGGAGCTACATGAATCGCCTTGGGCGCCACAGATCCCTGCTCGTGCTTCTCGGCCTTGGGCTGGCCTTCCGGCTGATCCTCGCCCTGGTCATCGACTACCAGATCCAGAAGCCAACCGGATTCTCGGTCCTGTCGATCGCCGACTCGAGCACGATGGAGCTGCAGCTCTTCTTCACCCATGCCTGATCGGGGGCCGTAGCCGCGGAACGCACACCGCCCCGGCCAACTGCCCGAACATGCCCAACGGTTCGACTTGACATCGACTGTCCGCGCCGCGCGGAGTCGCGTCAAGGGCCGGGCGTCCCAAACCCTGCACCGCGGCCAAAGGCCACGGGCACGTGCCCCGCCCTGCCAGGCACCATGAGCACCAGGGCCATCGAGCGGCCCGCTACGATGGCGCCATGCATTCGGTCGCGGTCGTTACGATCGTCTCGAGCTTCCTTGCCTCGGCGGTCGAGTTTGTTGAAGCGGTGACGATCGTGCTCGCCGTCGGGGTGACCCGCCAGTGGCGCTCGACCCTGATCGGTGTTGCGGCTGCGGTGGCAGCCCTCGCCGTCCTGGTCGCCGTCTTCGGGACCGCCCTCGCCGTGTTCGTGCCCATCAGCCTGCTCCGGCTGGTCGTGGGCGGCTTCCTCGTGATCTACGGCCTGCAGTGGCTGACCAAGGCCGTCCTGCGGGCCGCCGGGGCAAAGGCGAAGCATGACGAGGCGGCCATCTACGCCGCCGAGGTGGCCGAGTTAACGGCCGAGCCGCCGGTTGCCGCCTCGGGCATGGACTGGATCAGCTTCACCGTCGCATTCAAGGGCGTCCTTCTCGAAGGGCTCGAGGTCGCCTTCATCGTGGTCACGTTCGGGGCCAGCGCGAACCTCCTCGGGCCGGCGGTCATCGGGGCGGCCCTCGCGGGCGTCCTGGTCGTGGCCATTGCCCTGGTCGTCCACCGACCGCTTGCCCGGGTCCCCGAGAACGCGATGAAGTTTGCCGTCGGCGTGATGCTCACCGGCTTCGGCACGTTCTGGTCGGGCGAGGGCGTGGGCATCGACTGGCCGGGCGAAGACCTGGCGATCGTGATCCTCCTGGCCGGCTACCTCGGCCTCGCCCTCGCCGGAGTCTGGATCGTGCGGGCGTTCGCCCGCCGGCCCGGTCGACCGAGCCTGGTCGCGGGCGCGGGAGCGGCCCGGCCATGATCCGCTTCGTCCGCGCGTTCCTGCACTTCTGGGCCGACTTCCTGATCGGCGATCGGCCGGAGCTGTTCATCGGGCCAATCCTCGCCCTGGTGATCGCCGGCCTGCTCGTGGGAGCCGGCCTGCCGGGCGCCCTCGTGGGGTCGCTCCTGTTCGGCGCGATCGTCCTGATCGGTGCCTTCAGCGTGGGACTGGTGGCCCGCCGATGACGTTCTTCCAGGCGGTCGTGCTCGGCCTGCTGCAGGGCGTCACTGAGCTGTTTCCCGTGTCGAGCCTCGGTCACTCGGTGATCCTGCCGGCCTTCTTCGGCTGGACCGACGTCGTGGCCGCCCAGGGTGCCTCGGAGTCGTACTTCCTGGCATTTCTCGTCGGACTTCACGTTGCGACGGCCCTGGCCCTGGCCTGGTACTTCCGGGACGATTGGCGGCGGATCATCGGCGCCCTGGTCGATTCGCTCCGTCGGCGTGCGATCGACACCCCCGACGCGCGACTCGGCTGGCTGCTCATCGTGGCCACGATCCCGGCCGGCCTGCTGGGCCTGGTCTTCGAACACCAGTTGCGGGTGATCTTCGCCAAGCCGCTCCTGGCCGGTGTCCTGTTGCTCATCAATGGCTTGATCCTGCTGGCCGGCGAGCGTCTTCGACGGCAGTCGAGGCGGCCAGCAGTCCGCCCGCTCCGCCTCGGCCCGGCGCTGCGCGATCCCGGCCGGGACGGCAGGCGCGAGCTCGATTCGCTCGAGTTCCGGGAGGCAGGTGTGATCGGCGTCGGCCAGGTCTTCGCCCTGCTGGCAGGGATCAGCCGGTCCGGGATCACGATGGTCGCCGGCCTCGTCCGGGGCCTCGATCACGAGGATGCCGCCCGCTTTTCGTTCCTGCTGGCGACCCCGATCATCCTTGCCGCCGGCGTCTACAAGCTGCCCGACCTGCTCGGGCCGAACGGCGCCGGGGTGCGCGGCCAGGTCCTCGCCGGAAGCATCGCGGCGGCCATCGCGGCGTACCTCTCGGTCCGCTTCCTGAGCCGTTACTTCACGACCAGGACGCTCACTCCGTTCGCGATCTACTGCCTCCTGGCGGGGATCATCACCGTGATTCGCTTCCACTGATGGCTCGCTGGCCGCTCACCCGATTGCGCACCCGGCGCACGATGATGACGCTGGCCGGAGCCGTGGTCGCCGCCCTTGTCCTGTGGCGGATCCGGCCGGTCGAAATGCCACCCAAACCGGGGCCGGATCCGGATCCCGATCCGCGGCCGGATCCGGGAGCGGGTTGGCCGGGTTAGCCGAAGCTGCGCAGGTCGAGCACGCGGCCCCAGTGCAGCACGCGGACGGCCACCAGGACCCCGAACGCCGCCAGGACAAGGATGGCCGCCGCAGCGATCGAGCCGTCGAGGTCACCGCCCTGGAACTGGCTGTAGACCACGAGCGGAAGGGTCTGGGTCCGGCCCTCGACGTTACCGGCGAACATGATCGTCGCTCCGAACTCACCCAGCGAGCGGGCCCAGCTCATGACCAGGCCGGCGGCCAGGGCCGAGCTGGCGAGGGGAATCGTGATCGTCCGGAAGAGCTGTATCTCCGAGGCGCCGTCAACCCGGGCGGCGTCCTCGAGGTGACTGTCGACCGAGGCAAAGCCGAAACGAGCCGACCGGATGAAGAACGGGGCCGAGACGAAGGTCTGGGCCAGGATGACCGCGATCGTCGTGAACGGGATCTCGAGGCCGAGGGCGTCGAGCGGTCCGCCGAGCAGCCCCCGCCGGCCCAGGGTCAGGAGCAGGGCCAGGCCCGCGACCGACGGCGGCAGGACGATCGGCAGGTCGATGACCGCTTCGAGGATCGAGATCCCCCTGAACCGTCGCCTGGCCAGCACGAAGGCGAGCGGCAGCCCGATCAGGACGGTCAGGACCAGGCTGACGGCCGTGGTGACCAGGCTGAGTACCAGGGCGTCGATCACGACCCGATCGCTGACGGCGGTGATCAGCGACCCGTCGAGCACCGCCCGCGCGACGATCACGGCGATCGGCAGGCCAAGGCACAACCCGAGGAAGCCGGCGAGCAGGTCGAGGGCGTCGCGGCCTGGCTTGATCCTGCGGCCTGGCTCGATCCTGCCGCCCGGCTCGCTGTCGCCCGCCCGGAGCTGTTGGACTGCGGTCACGATGGCGGCAGGAACCCGAACGCAGCCAGGATCGCCTGCCCGTCCGGTCCGCTGAACCAGGTCAGGAATGCCTGGGCCGCCGCCGCGTTCCTCGATGCCGTGACCACGACGCCGGAGTAGGTGGCCGGTACGTTGGCGTCGGCCGGCACGGCGACCGTGGTCACCTTCGTCGACGTCCGGGCATCAGTCGCATACACGATCGCGGTATCGCCCTCGCCCAGCTCGATCTTGGATACGACCGCGGCCACGTTGTCTTCCCTGGACACGACGTTCGCGGCATATCCGGCCGCAAACCCGGCCGGATAGCCGGACTCCCTGGCCAGGTTGGTCACGAGCTGGGTGGCGTACGTCGTGATCGGAACGGCAGCGCCGGCCGCGATCACCTTGAGGCCGGTCCTGGCGAGGTCCGCCGGAGTGGAGATGCCCGCCGGGTTCGCGATCGGCACGATCACCGTCAGCAGGTTGCCCGCGAACTTCACCGGCATGCCGGCCGCGAGGCCCCTGGTCACGAGCTTCTGGGGGTTGGTCGTATCGGCCGACAGGAAGACGTCGGCCGGGGCTCCCTGCTCGATCTGGGTTTCCAGGGCCGAAGAGGAGTCGGTTGAGATCGTGAGGGTGGTGCCGGGGTTGGCCGTCTCGTAGGCGGCCTTGACCTTGGCCAGGGCGCCCTTCAGCGATGACGCGCCATAGATGGTCAGGGCGCCGGCGGCGGGCGCCGCCGAGGCTGGGACGCTGGCGCCCGGGGAGGCGCCGCTCGAACAGGCGGCAAGCACCAGGACCAGGCAGGCGATCACGGTGGCGGGGCGGGATCTCATCCTGACCTCCAACTGGAGCCCGGGGTGGCCAATACCCATGCAGTATTCGGTCTTCTGGGACGAATGTCTAGGTCTTGACCGGTTCCGGCGCGGGAACGGCAGGCCGGCCGCGAGCCAGCCCCGCTCGTGCTCCTGCCCGGCCCGCGGAACCGGGGCGAATTGGCGCGACTACCATGGGCGACGATGGCCGGACCGAACGACGCCCTGATTGAGCGGTTCTACGGGGCATTCGCCCGGGGCGATGGCGCCGCGATGGCGGCATGCTACGGGCCGGATGTGCATTTCCATGACCCGGTCTTCCTGGACCTGCACCGGTCCGAGGTCGGCGCAATGTGGCGGATGCTGACCGCGACGGCCCAGGACTTCCGGCTCGAGCTGCTCGACCATGATTCGGACGAGATGACCGGCCGGGCTCACTGGCTTGCCCACTACAAGTTCAGCCAGACCGGCCGGCCCGTGGTCAACGAGGTTCAGGCCACGTTCCACTTCAAGGACGGGTTGATCGTCGACCACGTCGACTCGTTCGACTTCGCTCGCTGGGCGGGCCAGGCCCTCGGGCCGCGCGGCCGGCTCCTGGGCTGGACACCGGTTCTCCGCTCGGCTGTCCGGCGCCGAGCCCGGGCCAATCTGGAGCGCTTCGTCGCAAACGAGCGGTCGCCCACCGTCTAGCCTTGAGCGGGCGCGTGCGATATCGAGAGGGAGCACGCCCATGGCCCACTCCACGCCGCCGGTTGCCAACCCGAGAGCCTTCCTGGTCACCCTGATCGTGGCCCTCGCGCTGACCGCCGCGCTCTTCATCTACTTCGGGCTGGCCAGCCCGCCGCTCGGGCGGACGGCCCAGCAAGCCGCCGGGTACTTCGGCGTTCGCCTGATCCCGCTCGGCCTGGCGCTGATGATCATCGGCTTCGCCGAGACACTGGCGACGGCCGTGTCCAACGCCCTTGCGGAACCGCCGGCCGGCCCGGTGCACGCGCGCCTGACGATCGGATTGTCGTCGCTCGCCGAGCTCCTCCGGGCGGTTGCCGGCCTGTCGGCGACGCCGGCCGGGATCGGTGCGCTCGTCGCCCTGCTGGGGGCGTTCCTGCTGGTCGGCTCGGGCGCTGCCGCCAGCTCGATTCCCTGACCCCCCAGGTCAACCGGCGGACGTAGCCTCGGGCGCGATGCGAGGCTCAGCCGCCGGCGTCCGCGGAACGTACCAGAAGCCGCTCACCGCGTGCCCCGGAATCCCGGCGGGCCGATGTCGAAGTGGCCCGACAGCACGAGGGGGGACCGGCTGTCGGGCCGACCCGAATCTACAAGATTGCGGCCGAGGCGAAGCTGGCCATATCGGCGAACACGAAGTCCGGAGTCGCAACCGCCGCCGGCGTCGCCCCGGAGCCCGGCCGTCCGTGTCGGCGGTCGATCCAGACGGTCGTCAGCCCGAGGCGCTGCGCCGGGACGTGATCGTGGTAGAGGCTCTGGGCGACATGGAGGTGGCCCGAACGCTGACCGCCGATCCGTTCGAAGGCCAGCTCGAAGTTGCGCGGGTTGGGCTTGTAGCTGCCGAGCTGCTCGGCCGTGATCACCCACTCGAACTGGACCCCGAGTCGCGCGTTCGAACGGGCGAACAGGTCGGTGTCGCAGTTCGTGATCACGCCCAGGCGGAAGCGTCGGGCCAGCCGGGCGAGCGCTGCGGCCGAGTCCGGGAACGCCGGCCAGTCGCCGACCGACTCTGAGAAGCGCTGGGTCTCGGCCACACTCGGCTCACAGCCCAGGCCCGCGCACACACCCCGCAGCGACCGGGCGAGGACCTCGCGATAAGGCAGGTATGCGCCGGCTTCGGCCGCCGCCTCGAACCGCGCGTACTGCTCGAGCAGAGCCTCGTCATCGGCCACCGCGCCGTGGCCATCCAGGACGCTCCGGAGCCCAGCCAGGATGCCGGTCTCCCAGTCGATCAGGGTGCCGTAGCAATCGAACGTGATGATCTCGAAGTCGGCCAGCGCGCGTGCTTTCATCGGCCGTTCACGGCCGGTTGGTCGGTGGCTGCTGCCAGCAGCCTGGCCGCCTCGCTGAACAGTCCGTTGAAGATCCGCGAAGTCGATGGGAACGCGTGGATCGTCTCGGCCAGCACCTCGACCTTCACCCGGGCCTGGATCGCCAGGACGCATTCGTGCATGGCCGCGGAGGCATCGGGCGTGGCCAGAGCCGCGCCGATCAGCTCGTGGCTGGCCCGGTCGACCACGATCGTGACGTGGCCGAAGGCCGCCTCGACCGAGTAGCCCTTGGCCGTCTTCGGGAAGTCGGCAACCAGCTCGAATGCATCGTGGCCGGCGTCCCGGGCGCCCTCCAGGCTCAGGCCGACGAAGGCCAGCTCCGGATCCGTGTAGGTCGCCCGGGGCAGCGCCCGGTAGTCGGGCGTGACCGGATCGCCCAGCGCCATCCGGATCGCCCGCTCCCCCTGGTAGTGGGCCTGATGGGTGTGGAGCTCGGGACCGGCAGGATCGCCGATGAGGAAGACCCCGTCGGCGATCTTCAGCCGGCCGTCGCGGGGCACGGCCCGCTGATCCGCCGGGTCGATCCCGATCGTATCCAGGCCGAGGTCGTCCAACGGAAACGTCCGGCCCACAGCGAGGAGGATCGCGTGGCCGCTCGCAGTCGAGCCGTCATCGAGGTCGATCACGTCGGGGTCGGCCGGCCGCGCTGCGGCGTGGGCCCGAATCGCACGGACGCCCAGCCGGACCGTGACTCCGTCACGCTCCAACGCGTGCAGGGCAGCGTTGGCGTTGCGGGGATGGTCGGTCGGGATCAGCCGTGGTCCGGACTGGACGACCATCGTGGGCACGCCGAAGCGGGCATAGACCTGAGCGAGCTCCACGCCGGTCGGACCGCCGCCCAGGACGAGCAGGCTGGCGGGCAGGTCCCGGGCGCCGGTGGCTTCTTTGTTCGTCCACGTCCGGACCTTCTCGATTCCTTCGATCGGTGGGATCTTGGTGGCCGACCCGACCGCGATGATCACGTTCCTGGCATCGAGCTCGTGGCGCTCGGCTTCGTGGCTGACCACGACCCTGCCCGGACCATCGAGGCGGCCGACGCCGCGGATCACGGTCGCCCCGGCGTTGCCCAGGTCGTGCACGTGGCCGCTGTCGTCGGGGTAGGGGATCCCCTCGCGGTTGATCATGTAGTCGCGTCGGGCCGCGGCCCGGCTCCAGGGGTAGTCCGCCCCGGCCGCGTGCCGATCGGCTGCATGGAGGAGCGACTTCGACGGAATGCAGCCCCAGAACGGGCAGGAACCGCCGAACAGGTCCCGGTCGATTACGGCCACGCTCGCCCCGCGGGATCGCGCCTCATAGGTCGCAGACTCGCCGGCCGGACCGGCGCCGATGATCACGAAGTCGAAACGGTGCATCGGACTCCTCGCGGATTTGGCGAACCCCCGGATTGTGGCCGGGCGCCGCCGCCGGCGCACGGCCCCCGCGGTGCGGCCCCCCGGAGCGCCAGCGCGCGTCCTGTGTTCCGGACACAGGAACGCCCGGTCCGAATTGGACCGGGCGCCTGGTCTGAGCCGGGAAGGCTCAGGCGGCCTGCACCTTGATCGCGCGCGGGCCCTTGGGGCCGGCTTCGACCTCGAAGGTCACGTGCTCGCCGCCGACCAGCTTGTCGAAGTCGATCGATCGGTCAAGCCCGTCGCGGTGGAAGAAGTAGTCCTTGCCATCGTCGGCGGTGATGAAACCGAACCCACGATCGGAGACGACCTTCTTGACACTTCCGTTGGTCATTGTGGAGTAATCCTGTTCTCTTCTCGGCGTAGAGGGATGCGGCGCATGGCCGGCTCGAGAAGGAACCATCGACCTAGCGGAGGCTCCCCGGCAATCAGGGAGAAGCGCAATGATACCACGCTGATGCCAGCCGCCCCGCGAGCGTCCCGGCCGAGGGGCCAGCGTTCAGGACTTCGTCAGGAGCTGGGTCCACGATTAGCGCCTGGGCCGACCCCGATTCTGGCCCGTCACTCTCATCAGCCCGACATCGAAGGTGCGCACATGCGTCTCAAGATCCTCGCTGCGATCGGCCTGATCGTGGTCGGCGTGGCCGCCATCGGCATCGTGGTCGTGGGTCCCTCGTTCGGGTCGGGTTCGGCCGTCCAGTACATCACGGCCACGGCAGCCGTGACCAACGTCACCCAGAGCGCCGCGGCGACCGGGTCCCTCGCCGCGTCTGCCACGTACGGCCTCGCCTTCGGCAAGAACCCGGTGATCGCCGGCAGCAGCTCGTCCTCGTCGAGCGCTGCGTCAAACAACTCGTCGTCGACGTCGTGGCCGGTCAGCTCGGTCAGCGTCAAGGTCGGCGACAGCGTGACCAAGGGCCAGGTCCTGGCCGTGGCCGACAGCGCCAGCGCGACCCAGGCGCTGTCAGCGGCCCAGTCGAACCTGGCGATCGCCCAGGCGCGCCTGGCGAGCGACCAGGCCGGCCTCACTCCGATCAACAAGGCCATGGCCAAGCTCTCGATCACCCAGGCCCAGCAACAGCTGTCGAACGCCAGGGTCAGCCAATCCGACACCCGGTACCAGAACAACCTTTCCATCGCCAACGCGAACACGGCACTCAGCCAGGCCAAGGCCCAGCTCGCCGCCGACAAGGCCAGCGGGACGGCTACGACCCAGCAGCTCAGCCAGGACCAGGCGGCGGTGACCAACGCGGGCCAGCAGCTCACCCAGACGAAGGCCAAGGCGACCCAGTCGAATAACCAGGCCGCCCAGGGCGTCGCCTCGGCCTCGCTCCAGGTCACGTCGGCCGAGCAGGGCTACCAGAGCAAGGTGGCAGCGGCGCCGACCCTGACCCTCCTCACGGACAAGGCCTCGGTCGCCACTGCGCAGACCGCGGTCGCCTCAGCTCAGACCACGGTCAACCTCGCCCAGATCAGCGCCCCGTCCGACGGCACGATCACCCAGGTCTCGATCGTGCCCGGGATCGACGCACCTTCGGGTGACGCGATCGATATGGAGGCCGACCAGATGCAGGTCACGGCCAGCTTCGCCGAGACGAGCCTGCCCAGCCTCAAGGTGGGCCAGGCGGCATCCATCGCGATCACGGCAACGGCTGAGACCGCCACGGGCAAGCTGACCGAGATCAGCCCGGTCGCCTCCACCTCGGGCTCGTCGTCGGTCGTGACCTATGCGGTCGTGATCACCCTTGACTCAACCCCCGCCGATGTCAAGAGCGGCATGTCGGCGAGCGTCTCGATCACGACCGCCGAGGCTGACAACGTCATCGCCATCCCGGCGATCGCCCTGGTCGGCTCGAATGGCTCGTACAGCGTCCGGGTGATGGGCTCGGACGGGACGATCACCGACGTGCCGGTCACCGTTGGCCTGACCACGACCCAGTACGCCGCGATCACGAGCGGTCTCACCGCCGGTGACACGGTCGTCACCGGGACATCCTCGCCGCGGACCTCGACCGCGAGCACGACCACCAACGCCGGCAGCCTGACCGGTGGTTTCGGTGGTGGTTTCGGTGGTGGGTTTGGTGGTGGCGGCGGTGGCCGCAACGGCGGCCAGCCATGAGCACGCCGTTGATTGAACTCCAGAACGTCAGCCGGATCTACGATCTCGGCCACATCCAGGTGGCGGCCCTCCAGGGCGTCGACCTGGACGTCCAGGAAGGCGAGTTCCTCGCGATCGTCGGTCCGTCGGGTTCAGGCAAGTCGACCCTGATGAACATCGTCGGCTGCCTCGACCGGCCGACCGCCGGCACGTACACGCTCAACGGCACACCCGTCGCCGAACTCGATGACGACGGCCTGGCCCGGTTGCGCAGCCGAACGATCGGCTTCGTCTTCCAGAACTACAACCTCCTGCCGCGCACCTCGGCGCTCGAGAACGTCGCCACGCCGCTCCTCTATCAGGGCGTGTCGCGCAAGGACCGCCTGGCCCGGGCGGGAGCCGCCCTCGAGCGCCTCGGCCTTGGTGACCGCGTCAATCACGTGCCGACCGAGCTGTCCGGCGGCCAGCAGCAGCGGGTGGCGATCGCCCGGGCCCTCGTCACCGAACCGGCGTTGCTCCTGGCCGATGAGCCGACCGGGAACCTCGACAGCAGCTCGGGGGCCGACGTGATAACCCTCCTCCACGAGCTGAACGCGGCGGGCCGGACGATCGTGATGATCACGCACGATGTCGACGTGGCCCGGGTGGCCAGCCGCCAGGTCCACGTCCGCGATGGGCGACTCATCGCATGAAGGCAATGGAACTCGTCCGCCTGGCGTTGTCGCGGCTCGGCTCATCCCGCCTGCGGGCCGCCCTGACGATGCTCGGCGTGATCATCGGGGTCGCCTCGGTCGTCTCCCTCGTGGCTGTCGGCCAGGGTGCGACGAGCGGGATCACCAAGCAGCTCCAGGGCCTGGGCACGAACCTGCTGACGGTCAACCCGGGGGCGACGACGACCGGCTTCACCCGCGGCGCGGCCGGCTCGGCGAGCACGCTGACCATCGCCGATGCCCAGGCGATCGGTGGCCTGGATGGCGTTGCCGCCGTCGAGCCTGAGACCTCGACCAGCCAGTTCGTCGTCGCCGGGACGCAGAATACAACGACCACGATCGTCGGTACGACCGGCGCCTACACGACGGTCCGCAACTTCAACGTGTGGCAGGGCTCGACGCTCAACGGTGCCGCGGTCGACGCGACGCTCAACGAGGCGGTTCTGGGCGCCACGACCGCCGACGACCTGGGCCTCGGAGCCAGCTCGATCGGGAGCACGATCAAGATCGGCGGTCTGCCCTTCCGCGTCGTCGGGATCCTGCAGGCCAAGGGCAGCACCGGCCCGACCAGCCAGGACGACCAGATCCTCGTGCCGTACACCACGGTCGAGGATCACTTCGTGCCCGGGAAGACGGTGCGCTCGATCGGAATCAGCGTCGCCTCGGCCGGCCAGATCGACACGGTCAAGGGTGAGATCACAACGTTGCTCGAGACCCGCCATGGGATTGCCGCCGGCGGGACCAACGACTTCACGATCGCCGACCAGAGCCAGCTGCTCACCACGGTCAGCTCGGTCAGCGACCTGCTGACCGTCCTCCTGGCGGGGATCGCCTCGATCTCGCTCCTAGTCGGCGGGATCGGGATCATGAACATCATGCTCGTCTCCGTTCGCGAACGGACCCGCGAGATTGGCATCCGCAAGGCGATCGGCGCCCGCGGCCGGGACATCCTGGCCCAGTTCCTCGTGGAGGCGCTGGTCCTTTCCCTGCTCGGCGGCCTGATCGGAATCGCGATCGGGGTCGGCGCCTCGTATTTGATCGGCCAGCTCGCTGGTTGGGGCTTCGTGTTCAATCCGATCACCCCGCTCGTCGCCGTCCTCTTCAGCCTCCTGGTCGGGATCGTCTTCGGCGTCTGGCCGGCCCGCCAGGCGGCCCGCCTCGATCCGATCGTCGCCCTCCGTTACGAATGACCTCTTCCGTTTCCAGCCGCAACGGCCGACCAACCCACGCTCGAAAGGAGTCCCCTCGATGACCATTGATAATCCCACGCCCGGCTCGACCCCGCCGCCAACCTGGACCTCGGATCCGGCTGCAGATCTGGCCACGCCTCCGGCGGCAGCTCCGCCGGCTCAGCCGGTCACCTCGTTCGCGGCGACCCCACTGGTCGCCAAGACGACCGCGAAGAACCGGGCGTCGACCGGGACCGCCCTGCTGCTCGTCGGCGCGCTCGTCGCGATCGGCGGCGTTGCCTTTGCCGTCGGCCGGGTCACGGCTCCGGCCGCGACGACCACGGCTGGAGGCATCGGGGCCGGCCGGGGCACGGGGACGGGTGAGGGCGGCACCGGGTTCGGTGGCGCCGGTGGGTTCGGTGCTGCCGGCCGGAATGGCGGCGCTGCCAACGTCAGCGGCACCGTCGTCTCGGTCAGTGCCACCTCCATCCAGATCAAGCTGGCGACCGGCAACACCGTGACCCTCAACCTGGCCAGCACCGTGACCTATCGGGATGCGACCACCGGCTCCGCTGCCGATGTCACGCCCGGCGCGACGGTCGAGGTGGGCCTGGCCTTCGCGGGCGGAGGCACGGGCCCTACGGCCAGTGGCAACCCTCGGCCGAGCGGTGGCTTCGGTGGGGCGGGCCTCGGCAATACCAGCGTCGGGACGATCACCGTCATCAAGCCGTAGCCGCATAGTTCCGCCATGCACATCCTTGTCGTCGAGGACGACCCGCGGTTGGGCCGCCTGCTCCGGCGCCTGCTCGGTGACGATCGCCACGTCGTCGAGCTGGTGCCGGATGCCCGGGAGGCGACCGAGCTGCTCGAGTCCGACGCGGCCCTCGACGCGGTGATCCTCGATCTCGGGTTGCCCGACCGATCGGGCCTCGACGTCCTGCGCGACCTGCGCCGGGGCGGTTCGGACCTGCCCGTGATGATCCTCACTGCTCGCGACGCGATCGAAGACCGGGTCCGCGGCCTGGATGCCGGCGCCGACGACTACATGGTCAAGCCGTTTGCCTACGAGGAGCTCGCCGCCCGCCTGCGAGCCCTCGCCCGGCGGGCCGATCGATCGCCGTCGGGACCGAACCTGGTCAACGGGCCGATCATCCTGGACGAGGCAGATCGCGCGGTCAGCGTCGCCGGCTCGCCGATTGCCCTGAGCCCCCGTGAGTTCGCCCTACTCGAATGCTTCCTGCGCAATCCGGGCCGGCTGCTCACCCGGGACAACCTGCTCGACGCAGCCTGGCCGTACGGCCTGGCGGTCACCCCCAACACGGTCGAGGCCTACGTCCACCGTCTCCGTGAGAAGCTCGGCGCGACGGCCGGGAGGCTGATCCGGACCGAACGCGGCGTCGGCTACCGAATGGTCGCCGGATGAGTTCCGGCGGGCCGAACGGGGCGGTCGGCGACGCCCGGCTGCTGCGGCGGACCTGGCGCCGGTTGATCCTGTGGAGCGGCGGGATCACTCTGGCGATCCTGGTTGTCCTGGGCGCCGCAATCTACCTCGCGGTTGATCGATCCCTGTCCGATAGCATCGATCAGCGCCTGCGTGACCGGGCCGGCCAGATCGCCGACTTCATCGGCCGGGCGCCCGGCCAGCCGGCCAGCCTTGGACCGCAGCTCCAGACTGGAATCGTCTTCGGCGGCCCGTCGTCAGGGACGCTCGCTCTCGTGATCGGGCCAGCCAACGAGTCGGTTGGACCCCAGAACTCGCGCTACGACGGCCTGCCCGACATGGACGCAGTCGCGGCCGCCCGGGCCGGCTCGATCGATGTTCGCCAGATGGCGATCGAGGGCACCCCGATTCAACTCGTGAGCGAACCGGTCGTCCGCAGCGGCCAGACCTACGTCATCCAGGTGATCGCCGACCGGACGGCCGAAGCGCGGGCCCTGCAGCTCCTGCTGGTCGTCCTGATCATCGGTGGAGTCGCCGCGCTCGGCCTGTCCATCGGGGGTGGGGCGGTCTACGCGCGCCGGGCGCTCGTCCCGATCCGCGACTCGCTCCGGCGCCAGCGCGAGTTCGCCGCCGACGCCAGCCACGAATTGCGCACGCCGCTCGCTGTCGTCCGTGGGAGCGTCGAACATCTCCTGCGGCACCCCGCCTCGACCATTGCCGATCAGCACGAGACGCTCGACGACATGAAGGCCGAGACGGACCACCTGACTGAGCTCGTCGACGCGCTGCTCCTGCTCGCCCGGGCCGACTCCGGGACGATCGAGCTCGATCGACAGCCGCTTGACCTGGCCGACGTCACGACGACCGCGCTCGAGCCGCTGACCGGGATAGCTGCCGAGACCGGGGTCACGCTTCAGCTCGATGCCCGGCCAACCCCGGCGGTCGGGGACGCGTTGCGCATCCGCCAGCTGGTCACGATCCTGGTCGACAACGCAATCCGGCACAGCCCACCTGGAGGCACCGTATCGGTTCGGACCGAACCATCGGGCGACCGAGCGCTGGTCTCGGTCAGTGACCAGGGACCCGGCATCCGGCCTGAGGATCTGCCCCGGGTCTTCGAGCGGTTCTGGCGGGCCCCCGAGGCCCCGAGCGGCGGGGCAGGCCTGGGCCTGTCGATCGCCCGCTGGATCGTCGAACGCCACGGCGGCACGATCGAGGCAAGCTCACCAGCCGGCGGCGGCGCCCGGTTCGAGGTCAGCCTGCCCGTCCAGTGAGGTTCGATCGCGACGCCGGGCCGGGTGTCCGGTGGTGGACCGGGTGTCCGGTGGTGGGCCGGGTGCCCGTGGGCCGGACTCGCGTTCTTGACATATTCAGCCAGCAGCCGCGCTATGGTCGTTTGAAGGTCGAATCGACCCGGCATTCGGCCGTCGTCGGCTGACCCCGAGCACGAGCCGAGCTCGCCGGCACTGCGCCGACCAGCCAGCCCGCCTCGGCCCGACCATAAGGCGGCTGGTGGCGGAATATGTCACGAACTCGAGGCTGCCGTGGAGTGACCCGGGGCGCGCCATGCGGTTCGTCTGCAGCGCAGCTCCGCCGTTCACTTCGTCGAGATTCCGCCGGGAGACGCAGTACGGCGGATGCCTGGCCGGCTGGCTGCCCAGGTCGCTCCACTTGCCCGCCGGCCCGACAACGTTCATCGTCACGCACAGCGGGTCGGCCACGTCCTCGAATACGAAATCGGGCGGGTCGACCGGGCCAGCGGAGGGGCCGAAGACGGCGTGCCCGGGTTCGATCGAAGCTTCACCATGCACCCCAGGCCCAGTGCCTGCGTCCAGGACCGTCCCGGCGACACGTCGGCCGCCACCCGAACCCTCACCGTCACGGGGTAGACCGCCATGATCAAGCTCCGAGGGGCCGCCTTCGGGTTCGCTGTCCTGGTCCTTGTCGCAGCCTGCGGCAGCAGCGCTGGCTCGAGTTCGGCCGGCAGCAGCGGGTTGACTTCCCAGGACTCCAGCGCGCCGGATGCGAGCGTGCCCCTGGCTGCCGACAGCGTGGCGACCTACCGGGCCTATCTCGAGCAGAACGCGGACCTGCTGGTCCAGCGCACGAAGCCGTTCGTCGATGCCGTGATTGCGGGCAAGATCCCCCAGGCCAAGGCGTTGTATGCCGCTGCCCGCGAGCCGTACGAGCGAATCGAGCCGGTCGCCGGAGTCTTCGGTGACCTGGATCCGGCGATCGATGCCCTCGAGAGCGACATCCCGGCGGGCGGCACCTTCTCCGGATTCCATCGGCTCGAGCGCGCGCTCTGGCAGCAGAACACGACCGCCGGGATGGCCCCCGTCGCCAAGAAGCTGCTGGCCGATGTGATCCAGGTCCAGGCCCTGGTCAAGACGATCGATCTCGATCCGGCGACGATCGCCAACGGAGCGGTGGGGCTCCTGAACGAGATCTCGGCGACAAAGACCAGCGGCGTGGAGGATCGCTACTCGCATACCGACCTGTGGGACATCCAGGCCAACCTGGTCGGCGCGCAGGCAGCGTACAACTCGGTCCGGCCCCTCATCGTCACCCGTGCCGCCGCGCTGGCCACGACGATTGACGGCGGTTTCAGCGCGGTCCTGGCCGCCCTCCAGCCGTACCAGAAAGGCGCTGGGTTCGTGTCCTTCACGACGCTTACGCCAGCCGATACCCAGGCATTCGGCCAGCTGGTCGACGCGCTGGCCGACCCGCTCTCACAGGTTGCGGCGATCGTCGTCAGCGCCCAGTGATCTCGAGCGGCTGCGTCGGTGTGACCCTGGTCGGCTAGATTCGGCGGCAAGGGGGCTCGCAGCGGCACGGAGGGTGAGATGCGGATTCTGCTGGTCGGCGCCGGAGGGGTTGGCGGCGCGGTCGTGCGAATCGCTGCTCGTCGCTCCTTCTTCGACCGGATGGTCGTTGCCGATTACGACATCGCCCGGGCCGAGCGGGTGGTGGCCAGTGTGAGCCGGGGCGGCCGCGAGTCGCGGTTCGTCGCGGTCCGGGTGGATGCCTCGGAGCCCAAGGAAGTTGCCGCGCTCTGCCGCGAGCACCAGATCAGCCACGTCCTGAACGCGGTCGATCCGCGCTTCGTCATGCCGATCTTCGGGGGGGCGTTCGCGGCCGGCGCCGACTACCTGGACATGGCGATGTCGCTCAGTCATCCCCATCCCGAGAAGCCCTACGAGATGCCCGGCGAGAAGCTCGGTGATGCCCAGTTCGCCAAGGCCGACGACTGGACCGCGGCCAACCGGCTGGCGCTCGTCGGGATTGGCGTGGAGCCCGGCCTGTCGGATGTCTTTGCCCGTTATGCCGCCGACCACCTGTTCAGCGAGATCGACGAGCTGGGCGTCCGCGATGGGGCCAACCTGGCCGTCGCGGGCTACGACTTCGCGCCCTCGTTCTCGATCTGGACGACGATCGAGGAATGCCTGAACCCGCCGGTCATCTGGGAGGAGGGTCGCGGTTGGTACACCACCGCGCCGTTCTCCGAGCCGGAGACGTTCGTCTTTCCGGAGGGGATCGGGCCGGTCGAGTGCGTCAACGTGGAGCACGAGGAAGTCCTGCTCATGCCGCGCTGGGTCAAGGCGAAGCGGGCCACGTTCAAGTACGGCCTGGGCGACGAGTTCATCAACGTCCTCACGGTCCTCCACAAGATCGGCCTGGACCGGACGGAGAAGATCCAGGTCGGCCGGGCCCAGGTTTCGCCGCGGGACGTGGTGGCCGCCTGCCTGCCGGATCCGGCCACGCTGGGCGACAGGATGTCGGGCAAGACCTGCGCCGGCCTGTGGGTGACCGGCAAGGGCCTCGACGGCGCCCCCCGGGCGGTCTACCTCTACCACGTCGTCGACAACGCCTGGTCGATGGCCGAGTACGGCTCGCAGGCCGTCGTCTGGCAGACCGCGATCAACCCGGTCATCGCCCTCGAGCTGCTCGCGGCCGGGACGTGGCAGGGGGTTGGCGTGCTTGGTCCCGAGGCATTCGACGCGGTCCCGTTCCTCGACCTGCTGACCGCCTACGGCTCGCCCTGGGGTATGCGCGAAGGCGGCTGATTCCCCGGTGCTTGACCTGGCCGCCTCGGCGATCGATGCTCCACGGAGGGTGGCATTCGCCGAACCACGGGCAGATCGGGGAATCGATGACGACAAAGCAGCGCATGACGGCCGCGCTGGTTGTGCTCTTGATCGCGGTTGCCGCGTTCGGAGTGGGCTACCGGATGGGCGGTGACAGTGCGATCCACCCAACCGTCTACACGGCCGACGGCTACGTGGGTGCCGACGTTGCGTCGTTCCAGGTCGGCGACATGTACTACGGCTTCCGGTCATCGGTGAGCTGGACCGACAGCGCAGGCAGCTTCCATGACAGCGGCTGGCCCGAGTGCCTGCCGAAGATTCAGACGGTCAAGGGTGTGCGGTTCGCCGGGACGACGCTGTGGGCCGGGAACGTCGGGCTCGCCTCTGTCGTCTGGGTGGACTGCCGGCCACACGCCGGCTGATCGGACCGGCTCCGCGAGCGGATTGGCGGCCTGACGCCCAGCGTCGAATTGTCGGATCACTCGCCTGGCCCTGGCTCCGGCCGGACATCTCGCCTTGACGCCCTGTTGCACGACGAGCTGGGACTTGACCGGCAAACGCGCCGCAACCGGTTTACGCAGCCCTTACAGGACGCGCTGGAGGGGCTGACGACGGACTGACAGGATCTGTTCACGGCAACGAAGCGCCGTGCCCAGTCAACGAGGACCAGCCATGTCAGTTCGTCCCTCGCTCCGCATCGGCCCAGCCCTGATTGGTCCAGGACTGCTTGGCCTGGCCCTGATCGTCGCGGCCTGCTCGGGCAGTTCCGGCGCCGGGCCAGCCGGCAACGGACCCGGCCAATCGGCCACCAGCGGCATGGACGGATCGTCCGTCCCGGCCGCCACGTCGGCCGAGCCCACGTTCGACCTGGGCGCCCTCCTCAGCCCCGACCCGACGCCGGACACCACGCCGGCGGCGAGTCCGGCCGCGCTATCGAGCGGCCCGCAGGCCACGCCCAAGCCCGTGACCACGGCTCCGCCCGCAGTCTCGACCAGCCAGGCGACGACCCTGCTCTCGCAGGTGGATCACCTGCTCAACGAAGTCGACGGCGAGCTCACGAATGCTGACGCCGCCGCCAACAACCCAGGAGAGTGACGTTCATGAAGCTCCAGCTTTCGCCCCGGCTCGGCCGGGCCGCGGTCGCCTTGGGAGCAGCCGGCCTCCTCGCCGTCGGCTCGTTCTCGTCGGTCTATGCGGCTGATCCCGCTGCCGCCACGAACTCCACGGCCACGACGGCCGTCCATCGCTTCTGTATCCCGGAATGGGCCGCCGTCAAGGCTCATCCGGGCAGTGTCGACGCCCTTCGGGCGGTAGGTGACTGCGAGATCAACCGGCGCTTCGTCACGCTGGATGGGCTGACCTACCTGGTCAACCACTCCACCGTACTGACCGCCGACCACAAGACCGACCTGCTCACCGGAAACTCGATCAACCCGGCCTCGTTCGTCGCCGAGCGAACCGGTCTCAGCACGCTCAAGGGCTCGATTGACACGGATACGACGGTCGGCGCCCTGCGCACCGACATCGCCAAGATCGCGCCTGATTACCGGGTCTACCTGCTCGTTGTCCCGAAGACCCACCTCGTGGCGGCGGCTGATGGAACGGCCAAGGCGTCGGCTCGCTTCGTCCCACTCGCTACAGAGCTGCAGAACCTGATCAACCAGGCCAAGGCCGGCGGCAAGGACGTCACCGCGGCCCAGGCGGCGCTCGACGACATGAACGCCAAGGTCAGCCAGGCCAATGGCCTGATCGCACCGATCGCCGGTTCGATCCTGCCGCTCAGCCCGACTGACTGGAACAACGGCATTGCCGGTCCGGCCCTCAAGTCGGCCCGTTCAACGCTCCACTCGGCCCGGGCCCTCCTGCGCGACGCGCGCCAGGATGCCCACCACGTGATCGTCCTCCTCGGGAGCTGATCCGTCCGACCTGGTCCGCGGGCACGAGCCCGCACGGCCACTCGACCAGCAAGCACACCCGGTTCGTCCAGCACGGCGAACCGGGGTTGTGCGACCCGCGCCCTGACGCCAGGCAGCCGAGGCGGCCGATGCCTGCCGTCAGCGTGCGTTCAGGCGCGTCTGCTATAGACGGAGCATGAGTTCTCACCCGGCGCTCCCACGCCGGGTCGGCGCGTTTGTCACGCCGGACCGTATCGGCCTGGCCCTGATCGTGGCCCTGGCTGCCTTCCTCGAGCTGGTGGCCCTCGACCAGGAGGGCTGGTCGAACCCGTACTACGCCGCCGGTGTCCGGAGCATGCTTGCCGGGCCATTGACGTTCTTCTTCGGGGCATTCGATCCGGGCGGCTTCATCAGCCTCGACAAGCCCCCGCTCGGCTTCTGGATCGAGGCGATCTCGGCCTGGCTCTTCGGCTACTCGGGGGTCAGCCTGCTGCTGCCCGGCGCTCTCGCCGCGGTTGCTTCCGTGTGGCTCCTGGCCCGCCTGGTCGGGCGGCGTTTCGGACACGTTGCCGGGCTGGTCGCCGCGCTCGTCCTGGCCGTGACCCCGATCTCGGTGGCAACTGCCCGGAACAACACGGTGGACAGCCTCGTCGTCCTGGTGGTCCTGGTGGCCGTCGCCAGCACGCTGCGCTGGGGTGACACGGGCCGGGCGCGCTGGCTCGTCCTGACGGGCGTCCTGGTCGGCGTCGGCTTCAACGTGAAGATGCTCGAGGCCTACCTCGTCCTGCCGGCCCTCGGGCTGGCGGTCCTGGTGGACCAGCGCTGGTCGATCCGTCAGCGGGTGGGACACCTGGGCCTGGCGGTCATCCCGCTGCTCGGGGTGTCCTTCGCGTGGGCACTCATCGTCGACGCCATCCCGGCCGGGAGCCGGCCGTTCGTGGGCGGCAGCGCAGCCAATTCGGTGGTCGATCTCGCGCTGAACTACAATGGCCTCGAGCGACTCGCGGGCGGCCAGACGTTTCCGAATCTCGGTCGGGCCGGCCCGCTGCGCCTGTTCGACCCGTCCCTTTCCGGCCAGATCGGCTGGTGGCTGGTGCTGGGAACCGTCGGCCTCGTCGTGGCCGCGACCGAGCTGCGCCGCCGGCCGGCACGTCGGCGTTTCCTCGTGCCGCTGGCCCTGTGGGCCGGCTGGTTCGCGACTGCCGCGATCTTCTTCAGCGTGGCGAAGTTCTGGCACCCGCACTACCTGGTGATGCTTGCCCCGGCCGTGGCTGCCCTCACGGGAGCCGGCGGCGCGGGCCTACTTCGAGCGTGGCGCCGGCCCGGTCCCAGCGGCTGGCTGTTGCCGATCGCAGTGGCCGGCAGCGGTGTTGTCCAGGCACTGATCATCGGGCTAGCGAGCGGCTTCGACTGGCTCCAGGGGACCGTCCTCGTGTTGTCCCTGGCGCTCGGCGGCGGCCTCCTCCTGGTCCGGGCCGGCGTCGGCACGATCCAGCACGATCATGCGCCCGGCCTGGGCCTGGTCGTGGCGGCGATCCTCGCCCTCGCCGTGGCCCCGTTGAGCTGGTCGGCGTGGACCACGTTCCATCCGCCCGGGGCCAGCCTGCCGATCGGCGGGCCGCCAGCGGCCAGCGCTGGAGGTGGCGGCGGGGCTGCATTCCTGGGGCTGCCCGGTGGCGGCCCGACCGGAGCACCGGACGGATTCGGACGGGCCGGCGCAACCGGCTCCGTCCTGATCGCATTCGCCCTCGAGCACCAGCACGACGCCCGGTTCGTGCTGGCCACCGCCAGCGCCCAGGAAGCGGCCCCGATCATCATCGCGACCGGCCTGCCCGTGATGAGCCTGGGCGGGTTCAATGGCAGCGACCGGACCCTGACCGTCGCGGCGTTCGAGGCGAGGGTTGCCGCGGGCGACGTCCGCTACGTCCTCGTCGGGGCGTTCGGCGGCGGCGCGTTCGGCGGCGGCTTCGGAGGCCGGAACGAGGTGATCAGCTGGGCACGGGACGCGTGTGCGCCGATCACGACCGGGGTCCTCGCCGGCCAGATCGTCGATTGTCAGTCGCGGTCGAGCAACTCGAGAACGGCTCCGAAGGCCTCGATCGAGCCAAGGGTGATCGGGTCGAGTACGAGCTGGACGGCCCCGATACCGGCCCGGGCGTAGGCGCGCAGCTCGTCGGCCAGCGCCTCAGCCGAACCGGTCAGGGCCGGGATCCCGCCCATGGAGTCGTCGCCCATCAAGCGCCCGATGCCTCCTTCGAGGTGCACCAGGACCGCCACGCTCCGCTCGATCTCGGCGGGTTCGCGACCGGCGGCCCGGGCGGCTGCGTCGACCCGTTCGCGGAGCTGGGCGACTCCACCGGGCCGGTTGCCCGTCGCGTCGTACCAGGCGTTCCAGGCGTCGATGTGCGGGGCGGCGATCCGGAGCATCCGCTGACCGCTGGAGCCGAGCAGGAGCGGCGGGCCGCCGGGTCGCGCCGGACGAGGCAGAAGCTCGCAATCACGGACCTGGTAGAACGTCCCATCGAAGTCGATCGCGCCATCGCGGAGCAGCGTCCGGATGATCGTGAAGGCCTCCTCGAACCGGCTGACCCGGTGGTCGAACGGGAAGCCGAAAGCCTCGTACTCGGTCTGGTTCCAGCCCGCGCCAAGGCCCAGGATCAACCTGCCTCCACTGATCTCGTCGACGGTCGCAGCCTGTTTGGCGAGCATCGCCGGCGCATGGAAGCTGGTTGACGCGACGAGCGGCCCCAGGCTCACCCGGCTGGTGCAGGCGGCGATCGCGGCGAGCATCGTCCAGCACTCCCACGGCCCACGCGCCTCGACCACCCCCGCCCAGCGATAGAGCAGGTGATCGCCCAGCCAGATCGCGTCATAGCCGACCTCCTCGATCCGGCGGGCGATCGCCAGCTGCTCCGACCAGCGCACGACCCGCTCGACCTCGGGCAGCTGAACGCCGACCTTCAACGGGCGACTCACCTGGAGGGGCCCGCGGGCGTCGCGCCGAGTGCCGGGCGATTGAACAGGGTTTGAACGGCGTCTGCCACGCGGCGACTGCCGATGATCCGGCTGGGGCCGCGGAGGCTGACCCCTTGACCCTCAAAGCCGATGAGCACGCCCAACTCCCAGACAATTCCGACGGTTCCACCGCCGACCAGGACGACGGCCAGGTTTCCTGGATCGACTCCTGTCAACGGCCCGGACACGTCGGGAGTGTACCCGTCCGCCCTGAACCCGGACCCGGCAGGCGGACCATCGAGCATACCTGCACCAAACCTTCGTGCCCTGTCGGACGAGTGCCCAGCCGGGCACGATGTTCGCGAACCAGATCGCTCGAGGGCACGATGTTCATCGACTTCACCGGCTTTGCCGGGGACTGCGTGATCAACGGGAAGCTGGACCTGCGGGCGCCCCGCTTGACTGACCAGCTGAACGCCGATCCGCTCGTCCATCTCGTCGATGTCGAGCTCGAGGGCCTCGGCGATGCCCGCCGGGTTTCTTCGGCCGAGTTCACGATCGAGCGGAGCCAACTGTGCGCCGTGCGGGTAACCGGGCCGCGAGGGTCCCGCGCGCTCCGGATCGCGACCGCGCCCCACCGCCTGCGTGCCCAGATCGGTCCGTACACGGTCCTGGGCCGCCTCCACGAACCGCCCGGCGTCGACGCGCTGGCAACCTTCGAGCAGCGCGACCTGATGGTGCCCCTGACTGATGCCACGATCGCGTTCATGGTCGGCGGGATCCTCGACGTCCGAGACTCGTCGACCCTCGTGATCAACCGCGAACTGGCCAGCTGGTATCGGGCAGTAGAGGTCAATGAAGAGCCGGACCCCTCGTCGTCGGCGGACGGGTCGTCGCCGGCGGACCTCGCCCCGGTGGCCGGCTCGCGGCCGGCGGTGCTGACCCTACAGGCCGGCGATCGATCGCGACGGCATCCGCGGCCCTCGGCGCGCGGTCCCCAGGCCCGTTAGGTCACGAGCGCCGAATTCCAGCCAGCGGACCACCCGGCCGCGCTGGCCACGCCACGGCTCGAGTAGCTCCAGCATCCGGGCATCATCCCCGTGTCGTTCGCCGGCCAGGACCCAGCAGACGAGGCTCGGGAGGTGGTAGTCGCCGACGCTGACGGCGTCGGGATCTCCGAATGCGGCTCGACCGGCCTCGGCCGCCGTCCACGGCCCGATCCCAGGGATCGCCTGAAGCCGGACGCCGGCCTCGGCCGGTTCGATCGTGCTCAACGCCTCGAGTCGGGCGGCCGACCCGCCCAAACGTCGGAGGAGCTCCGCCCGGCGGCGCTCCAGGCCGAGCGGGTGGAAGGCGTAGTAGGGGAGGGCCGCCAGGCGCTCTGCCGCCGGCGGCAGACGCAGGCCAAGCGGCCCCGGGGCTTCCCCGCCGTGGGCCAGGATCAGAGCTCGATAGACGCGGCGTGCCTCGTCGCCCGTGATCTTCTGCTCAAGGACGGCCGGCACGAGTGCCTCGACCACCGCCTCGGTTCGGCCGAAGCGGACGCCGACATAGCGATGAGCCAGCTCATCGAGGAGCGGGTGACCCGGGCTGAAGGCGGCGGGGCGGTCGGCGAGACCGAGGAGGTTGGGCGCGTGCGCGACTGCCCAGGAGGCGCCCGGGCCCCAGGCCCGAATCCGGATCGTCGGGCCGAGTACCACAAGCTCCTCGCTGACCGGCCCTTCGGGCGTCCACGTTGCGCGCTGGAGGCGATCGGCTTCGATCCGGATCGTCGGGTCCCCGTGCCCGTGACGGAGCGGGCCAAGGGTTCGCCCGAGGTCGTACGCACCATCGACCGGCAGGGTCGCCTCCGCATCCGGTGGCTGGTTCGGCGGCTGGCTGCTGGGCAGGCTCATCGGCGGGCATGGTAGCGTCCGGATCGAATGGACCAGCGGCTTCGTTCCAACCAGCTTCGTTCCAACTTCGCCCCGACCGTGGTTCCGGCTCGGTCCCGGCGTCTGGCCCTGGGCCTCGTCCTGGCGGTCCTGATCGAGGCCGGCCTGCTGGCGGGCTGTGCCGGGGCGAGCACGGTCACGCCGTCGCCCACGCCTGGGACGTTGCCGGTGACGTTTGTCTACGTGATCGACGGACCGGATGCCGGCGTTGCCCACACGACCCACGTCGAGATCCTTGACGCGGCGAATGCGCTGGTCCTGGACACGACCCTTCAGACTGCGGGCACCGTCGACACCGGCACGATCGCCCTCAAGCCGGGCAACTATGCGGCGATTGCCTGGGACGAGCAGCCTGCCTCCCCGAGCCCGGTCGCCTCGACGAAATGTGGAGCGACCTTCACGATCGACCCTGGTCAGGCCCTCGTTGTCACGATCACGGCCTCACGAATCGGGGCCTGCCTGATCGACACGACGGAACCCGGCGCGTCGCCGTCGCCGTCCTAGTCGCCGGGGCCATCGGGATCGCCCGCACCCGGTTCCCAACCGGGCGGGGCCAGCTCGAAGCCGGCGAAATCGAAAGCCGGAGCGACCGTGCAGCCGACGAGGCTCCAGGCGCCCAGGCTGCGGGCCGCCTGCCAGGCACCGGCTGGCACCACCGCCTGGGGTCGTTCGCCGGCCGCCAGATCGTCGCCCAGGGCGATCGTCTCGATCGTCCGCCCAGCACGACTGATCCGCAGCTCGAGCGGATCGCCGGCGTAGTGGTGCCAGGTCTCGGCTGCGTCGACGCGATGCCAGTGGGATCGCTCGCCCAGCCGGAGCAAGTAGTAGATGGCACTGCCGGCCGGTCGTGCGCCCGCCGCCGACACGGCGCGCCACGTCTCGGCGTACCAGCCGCCCTCGGGGTGTGGCTTGAGCTCGAGCGCCCGGATCACGGCGTCAGGTTCGTGGTCTTCGATCTCGCTCATGGGCTGATCTCATCGTACGCGCCGCGAGGGACGACGAACGTCTGGACCGCCGACAGGAGAACCCGCAGGACCAGCAGCAGGCCCGCGACCCGGCTCGGCTGGGCGTCCCGGCCCCAGCTACGCGGAACTTCTTGCGAAATATGGGTGCCCGTGCTGGTATGCAAGAACTGCCCCTCGATTCCGGACCCGAACGATCGAGATGCGCCAATTCTGGGCTCAAGATAGCCGTTGGCAGCTACGCAACGATCTGGCTCGCACGGATGGTTGACACGGTTCTTCTTTAGGAACGCGGGGGCCAATAATCGAGAAGAAACGCGGGTGGCCCGGCCTACCGGCCGACGCCAGCCCACCGGCCGACGCCCGCCTACCGGCCCAGCCCACCGGCCGACGCCAGCCCACCGGCCGACGCCAGCCCACCGGCCGACGCCAGCCCACCGGCCGACGCCCGCCTACCGGCCCAGCCCACCGGCCGACGCCCGCCTACCGGCCCAGCCCACCGGCCGCGCCGACCCCCCGCCTACCGGCCGATGGCAGCCCAGCGGACGCAGACCGCGGCGTCGTAGGATCGGCCGATCACCCCGCGGGAGAATCCAATGACCGCTTCACCCGAATCACTGGCCGTCGGCCGGGCCTACCAGCAGACGCTCCTGGCGGCTCTGGGCGACGACGATCCAGCGGTCGCCCAGGCGGCCACCCCGACGAATCTGCGGACGCTGATTGCCGACGCCGGCAACGACTTGCGGACCCGCCCCGAGCCGGCCGAATGGTCGGCCATCGAGCTCGTCGGGCACATGCTCGATGCCGAGCTGGCATCGTCGGTCCGCTATCGCTGGATTCTGGCTGAGCTCGAGCCGGACCTGGTGCCCTACGACCAGGACCTGTGGGCGGCCCGGTTCCACTCGGCCGACGAGCCGCTCGAGACCCTCCTGCCATTGTTCGATGCCCTGCGCGCGGCCAACCTGCGGCTGTGGCGTGAGGCTTCCGCCGCCGACCGGGCACGGGTCGGTCAGCATCTCGAGCGCGGACCCGAGAGCTACGACCTGACATTCCGGCTGCTGGCCGGTCACGACCGGGTCCATATCGCCCAGGCGAGAGCCGGACTCGACCGAATCCGAGCCCGCTGAGTGGCTCCCGGAATCGAATCGGAACCCAGTCAGGAACCTGATCGCCGGCTGAATCTCGGGGCTTGTGCGAAGCTTCGCGGTGGACTAGGCTTGCTCCGTCCCCTCTTGGGGGCCAAGTGAATCGCACGGCGAACACGGTCACTCCTCTCACGGTTTCCGCGAGATCGATCGCGGTAACCGGGCATAGTAGGAGTGATTTTTCATTGTACGCGGACAAGACCCTGACCTGTGCGGACTGCGGCCAGGAGTTTACGTTCACCTCGAGCGAGCAGGAGTTCTACTCGCAGCGCGGCTTCAGTGAGCCACGTCGCTGCAGTAGCTGCCGAGCCAGCCGCAAGGCTGCGCGTGGCGAGACCGGCGGCAGCTCCAGCTACGGCGGGGGCTCCAGCTACGGCGGCGGCTCCAGCTACGGCTCGGGCGGTGGCGGCGGCTACGGCGGCGGAAGCCGCGATCGTGGTCCTCGCGAGATGTTCGCGGCGACCTGCTCGAGCTGCGGCAAGGAGGCCCAGGTCCCCTTCCGACCCACGAGTGGCAAGCCAGTCTATTGCGCGGATTGCTTCGCAACCCAGCGCCGCTAGCTTGATGCCAACCGGCGTTCGCGCCGGCTGACCTCGAACCGATCCAGACGCCCCGGCCTTGGCCGGGGCGTTTCTCGTTCCAGGCGCGGGACCGCGGCCGCAGCCAACCGCTCGCACGGCCAAACTTACCTCGAGCCCACGCAGCAGGAGACTTCCGATGGCCCGTCGACACACCCCGTACTACCATCAGTTCCTGGCGCTCGGGGCGGAGATCGTCGACCGGATCGGCTTCGATGCGGCCCTCCGATTCACCTCTGTCGAGGCCGAGCACAGGGCGACGCGTACGGCCGCGGGCATGTACGACGTGTACTACCAGGGCGCGGTCGATGTGAAGGGTCGCGAGGCCGAGGCGTTCCTCAACTCGGTCCTCGTGAACGACATCCGACGCCTGACCGATGGCGGCGTGCTGTACAGCTCGGTCCCCAACAAGTCCGGCGGGATGATCGACGACCTGACCGTCTTCCGGTTCTCGGCCGAGCACTACTGGCTGTGCCCTACGCCGTCGCGGGTCGACCGGGTGGTCGCCCATCTCACAGAACAGGCCCGCGGCCGGCTCGCCTATGTCACGAACTGCGTTTCGGGTACGGCCTACCTCTCGATCCAGGGCCCGCAGAGTCGGACGATCCTGGCCGGCCTGACCAGTCTCGACCTGTCCACGGCCGCGCTGCCCTACTACCGCTTCAGCCAGGGGATCCTGGCCGAGGTGCCAGTCGTCCTGTCGCGAACCGGCTATTCGGGCGAGCTCGGCTACGAGCTGTTCTACCCCCGCGACTACGCCGACCACATGTGGTCGGCCCTCCTCGACGCGGGCGAGCCATGTGGCCTGGAACCGGCCGGGCTGGGTGCGCTGCGCAGCGTCCGGATCGAGAAGAAGTACCCGCTCTACGGCCTCGACCTCGACGAGAGGACCAGCCCATACGAGGCCGGCGTCGGCTGGACCGTGCACCTTGACAAGGGCGACTTCATCGGCCGCGACGCGCTCCGTCGCCAGCACGACGCCGGTGTGACGCGGAGCCTCGTGGGGATTGCCTTCGCCGGCCTCGGGTTCCTGCCGGTGCCCGGCGACGCGGTGACCGTCGATGGGCGAGCCGTTGGCAAGGTCACCTCCGCCGACACCGGCTACACCCTCGGTCGGACGCTCGCCCTCGGTTACCTCGAGCCCTCGATTACCGACGGGACGGAGGTCCTGGTCACGACCGTCGATGGCACGAGCGCCACCGGAGCGGTCCATCACGCTGCTCTGTACGACCCCCAGCGGAGCCGCGCCCGGGCCTGATCGCGCTACGATCTGGCCATGTGCAGAAGCATCAAGACCCTCCGCCGACCAGAAGCCGTGGCCACCGACGAAGAGGTCGCCGCCGCGGCCCTCCAGTTCGTGCGCAAGGTGAGTGGCTATCGCGTTCCATCGCGCAGGAACGCCGAAGCGTTCGATGGTGCCGTGGCCGAGATTGCCGCGGCCTCGCGCCGCCTGCTCGAGTCGCTCGCGTCCTGACCCGGGAGACGCACTGAGTCGCGGCTCAGCTCTCCCGGGTGCCCAGTGGACTGCTTCGGTGATCTCGACGGCGATGATCGGGCGCGACTCCATCATCGTAGACTGCGGCCGTGACCGATCCCCCTCGCCACGTCTCGCACGCCCGGATTCTCGCGATCCGTGGTGAGACCACCGAGGAGCGCGACGATACCCTGGTCGGCGAGGAGCCGATGGAGATCCGGGTCGGCGGGCCCGGCCAGGACCCGATTGCCGTTGCCATCACGATGCGCACGCCCGGCTCTGAGGCCGAGCTGGCGGTCGGCTTCCTGCGCACTGAGGGCCTGATCGCCGATGGCGACGTGGCCGGGATCGAGTTCGGAGACCCGGCCACCCTGGCCCAACCAGACGACACGGTGATTGTCCGACTCCATCGGCCGTTCGATGCCTCGATCGTGCCCGAGCGCCATTTCGTGGCCAGCGCCAGCTGTGGGATCTGCGGTAAGGCCTCGCTCGACGAGGTGGCGGTCCGCTGCGGTCCGATTCCTGGCGGTCCGGTCGTCAGTCTTGAGGTGATCCTGGCCCTGCCCGATCGCCTTCGCGCAGGACAAGCCGTCTTCGAGCGAACTGGCGGCCTCCATGCGGCCGGCCTGTTCGATCCCGCCGGGCGCCTGCTCGCACTACGCGAGGATGTTGGCCGCCACAACGCCCTTGACAAGCTCGTCGGCTGGGCCGTCCTGGCCGGCTTGACCCCGCTCAACGATCGAGTCCTGTTGGTCAGCGGGCGGGTCAGCCTGGAGATCGTTCAGAAGGCCGCCGTGGCCGGCATCCCGATCGTGTGCGCTGTCTCGGCTCCGTCCGACCTCGCGGTCGAGGCGGCCGAGCGCTTCGGCCAGACCCTGGTCGGCTTCCTGCGCGGCGATGGGTTCAACGTCTACGCGGGTCGGGAGCGGCTCCGCCTGTAGCTGGGAGGCAACGCGATGTGGGTTCTGTTCCAGGTTCCCTGCCCGACGCCTGATGGGCGGGCAGCGCGCGACCTGTACCAGGCGAGGGTCGACGGGATCAGCCCGGCGATGCAGGCCAGCGCTGCCCGCCACGGCTGCACGTTCCACCGGGCGTGGTACGCCCAGGACGGTTCGGCGTTCTACGCGGTGGCCTCATGGGAATCCGATGCCGGCGCGACGGATTTCTTCAACGAGTGGTTGATCTACGACGAGCCGGGCGAGGTCGCGATCATCCTCGAGGGCGACGTCGGCCTCGTTCCGGTGCCCTAGCCGGTCGCCTTCGGCCCACGTTCCTGAACGAATCGGAAGCCGAAGCGGCCCTTCACACACAGATGACCCTCGGTCACCGACGAGTCCAGGGGCGAGGTGACCTTGACGATCTCGTTGTCCTGGACGTGCAGGCTCAGCGTGCAGCCCACGCCGCAGTACGGGCAGATCGTGTCTGTGGTGCTCTGGGCTGACTCGTCCCAGGTGCCCGCCTCGCGCATCTCGTATTCCGAGCGGAACATCAGGGCACCGGTCGGGCAGACGCCGATGCAGTTGCCGCAGTAGACACAGGCCGAATCGGGCAGGCTCACGTTCCATTCGGTCGAGATCCGGGCGTCGAAGCCACGCCCGGCAACCGCGATCGCGAAGGTGTTCTGGGCGTCCACACCGCAGGCCTCGACGCACTTGTAGCAGAGGATGCATTTCGAGTAGTCGCGGACGTAGAGCTCGTTGTCGATCTTCACCGGCTGGGCGACGGTTGACGCGGTCGACTCGCCACCTGCGCCGTGATGGTGGCCCGCCTCCAGGGCGTCGCGCTCGTTGGTCACGGCTGGCTGAGCCGCCACGCCGAAGCGCAAAGGATCAGCGCCGTAACGCTCGAAGTAGCCGGCTGCCTGGGGCGACGTCGACAGGTCCACCGACGAGCCGAGCAGCTCGAGCACGACCTTGCGCGACAGCCGCACTCGCTCCGTGTCGGTCTGGACGGCCATGCCCGGTTCCACCTTGCGTGAGCAGGCCGGAGCGAGCACCCGCGAGCCGGCGACTTCGACAACACACACCCGGCAGGCATTCACCGGGGTGAGGTTCTCGAGATAGCACAGCGTCGGCGTGTCGACGCCTGTGGCGCGGCAGGCGTCGAGGATGGTGGAACCGGCCGCAACGCTGACGGCATGGCTGTCGATCGTCAGCTCGACCTGGGCCACCGGAGCGGGCTCTGGTGGCCCAGGCGTCCGGCTCGATCGGGCCGGCGGGTAGAGCTGGATCGGCGGGACGGTGCTCACGGCGGAACGATACCCGCCCGAACGGCACTCTCGATCGCCGACGATGCCGTCTGGCCGAGCCCGCAGATCGACGCATCGCGCATCGCCTGGCCAATTTCGCGGAGCAGGCGCAGCTCGTCGGCCCGGGAGCCGTTCGGGCGGCCCGCCGCGAGCCGAGCCAGGAGCTCTTCCTGGCGGACCGTGCCCACCCTGCAGGGGACGCACTGGCCGCATGATTCGTCGCGGAAGAAGGCCGCGATCCGGCGGAGCGTGCCGACGAGGTCGGCGGTCCGATCGAAGACCATCACCACGCCCGAACCGAGCGTCGCGCCGATCGCCCGGGTGCCCTCGAACGTGAGCGGCGTGTCGAGCACCTCCGTCCCCACGAAGACGCCGGCCGCCCCGCCCAGCAGGATCGTCCGGATCGCGTCGTCCATCGTGGCACCCGCGTCGGCACGCCCTCCCCCGTCGGCAGGAACCCCGCCGGCCAGCTCGAGCAACGCCCGTAGCGTCGTGCCGAACGGGACCTCGTAGATCCCCGGCCGCCGAATATGGCCGGAGACGCAGAAGAGCTTCGGTCCGGCGGATCCCTCGGTCCCGATCGCGGCGAACGCCGCGGCGCCATCGCGCAGGATCAACGGCACGTTGGCCAGCGTCTCGACATTGTTGACGGCGGTCGGCTTGCCGAAGAGGCCGACTTCGACCGGGAAGGGCGGCTTGTTGCGTGGCTCGCCCCGCCGGCCCTCGATCGAGTTGAACAGGGCCGTCTCCTCGCCGCAGATGTACGCGCCGGCTCCGATCCGCAGCTCGACCTCAAACGCGAATCCGGATCCGAGGATGTCCGGGCCGAGCAGGCCGGCCGAGGTTGCCCGGGCGATTGCGTTGCTCAGGCGGGTGGCTGCCAGCGGATACTCGCCCCGGAGGTAGAGGAAGCCCCGGCTGGCGCCGGTCGCGAACGCCTCGATCGTCATCGCTTCGATCACGACGAACGGATCATCCTCGACCAGGGCGCGGTCCTTGAATGTGCCGGGCTCGGATTCGTCGGCGTTGCAGACGACGTACTTCGGTGAGCCCTTGGCGGCGCGGACAGCTGCCCACTTGCGGCCGGTGGGGAAGGCGGCACCGCCGCGACCCAGGAGCTTCGAGGCGGTCACTTCCGCGACCACGGCCTCAGGGCCGAGCTCGATCGCCCGGGCCAGGGCCGTGTAGCCGCCCGCAAGACGGTATGCCTCGAGCGAGGTCGGGTCGACCCGGCCCACCCGGGCCAGGAGTCGGAGCCCTTCGTCCCCCGCCTGCGGCACGGAGACCCGGGTGGCGGCGAGACGCTCGGCGACCGACGATCCGGTGTCGTTCAGGGCGATCCGCCGTCCACCTGCCGCGGTGGCCAGGCGAGTCATCACGCCGACCGCATCGATCGGGGCCACGCCGACCTGCTCGGGCGCCTCGCCGGCCGCGGTGAACAGGACGGCAGGTCCACGTTCGCACAGGCCCAGGCAGGGACTCCGCAGCCAGGTCGTCTGTCCGTCCGCGCCCGGCTCACCGGCGGGCCCGTGGGTCCGGGCCAGGTCAGCGCAAACCTCCTCGGCTCCGGCAAGCCGGCAGGCGATGTCGTCGCAGACGTGGGCCACGACCGCCGCCCGCTGGCGTGTTGAAAGCAGGGCATAGAAGGTCGCCACGCCGTAGGCCTCGGCCGGCGGGATCGTCAGGCGGCGGCAGATATAGGCCAGCGCCGGCTGGCTGATCCAGCCGATCCGGTCCTGGACTGCATGAAGGGCCGGCAGGAGGAGGTCGCGATCGGACCGGGCAGCGTGACCGCCATGGGCTGCGTGACCATCGCTGGCCGAGTCCCGCAGCCCCCCCGTCCACCCGGATATGGGCGGACCGAGGAGCTCGTCAACGGCGGCTCGCTCGGCAGGATTGGCCAGCGGCGCGATGACGTGGATGTCCATCGCCCGCAGTGTAACCAGCGAGGCTTCGGGCCAGGTCTCATTACGACTGGGCGGCGTCCGGATGGACCGTCGGCCGCAACTTCATGCGCACGAACGACGATTCGGAAGCGTAGGCTAGCCTCACACTCTGGGGGACCCCATCGGAGCGCGGGTCCCTGCCCGGCTCAGACTCCGAAAGGCCAAGCAAGGAGTTTCTTGATGGTTCGGTCGTCGATCGGCGGACGTCTAGCGAGCGTCGCAAGCGCGACGCTCCTGATTGCCGGAATGTTTGCCCAGGCAGCACCGGCGCTCGCTGCGTCTCCGGCGCACGCCCGAACATCCTCGTGGATCGCTCACCCCTCGACGGTGCACCAGGCACCGAGCAGGACGACCGACCTGAAGAAGCTAGCCGGTGCGCCGTCGAAGCTCCCCTTCAAGGCGGCCACCGCCAGCTCCGCCCTCCGCTCGCTCGAAGCGAAGGGCTATCCCACTGGCAAGGCCGGGGCCCCCGCGCCCGGTTCTCACCCTGACGTCGTTGGGCCACCGGCTCCGGACCCGGCCACGGCTTCGGGCGCCCCTGCCGCGACGACACCAGTCGCCGTTGCCGGTCAAACGGGAGGCGGCGCCGGCACCAGTGTGGGCGCGGATCCGGGGATCGCGGTTGGACCGGACGAGGTCCTCCAGACGGACAACACCTCGCTGCAGGTCACGGATCGGGCAGGCAATGACCTGGTGGCCTCGAAGACCCTGCCCAGCTTTTTCGGGCTACCTGAATCTCCCTACACCACCTTCGATTCAGATCCGCGCGTCCTCTTCGACACCCTCCGCCAGCGCTGGATCGTGTCCGAGCTGAGTTGGGACTGTGCGACGCACACGTACACCGGCGACCCGGCCCTCTTCGGCCATGGCTACATCGACTATGCGATCTCCGATACGGCGGATCCCCTGGGCAGCTGGACCTCCTCGTCCTTCGTCTGGCCCGACTCCCTGCCGGATCGGCCGAGCCTTGGGACGTCGACCGACAAGTTCGCCCTGACCGCGAGCGTGTTCGCGATGGTCGCCGGGAGCGGGACATCCTCCCCGGACTGTGCGAGCGGCGCCTTCAGCAGCGCCCAGGCGGTCGTGCTGGATTGGACCCAGCTCGGGCCGAAGTTCGATGCGCTCAAATTGGACCTCGCGTACCAGGAGTACCCCGATCTCGACGCGGTGCGGGTCGCGACCCAGGAGCCCGTCGTCGACCCAGCCCTGCGGATGATCGGGATCGGCAACGGGACGAATGCCGGTAACGTCACGTATATCAACGTCACCGGCTCGGCGGTCAAGAGGTCCGTCGCTGACTCGACCTTCGACCTGACGGCGCTCAATGTCCTGCCCGTCTTTGCCGTCCCGCCGTCGCCGCACCAATCGGGTGGCTCGGGGACCCTCACGAGCGCGATCGACGGCGCACCGGACAGCCTCATCTATCGCGCCGGCAAGCTCGCCTTCAGCGCAACCTATCCGTGCACCCCGACCGGTGACTCGGTCGTCCGTGATTGTGTCCGGGTGACGACGCTCGGCAACGCGGTTCCGAGCGTCCAGCCGACCCGCCTGGGGGACACCCTGCTCGGAACCAACACCTTCGACGAGTCGTTCGGGGGGCTGGCCTGGTCCGGCAACGCCGTCCTCCAGGCCGTCTATACCCGGTCGTCGTCGAGTACCTTCGCGTCCGCCTACGCCCAATACAACCTGCCCGGCGATACGCCGATCGCCTGGAGTGCTCCACAGCTGCTCACGGCCGGCACGGCGACCTATGCCGGCAGCGGCTGGGGCGCGTACACGATCGTCGCGACCGATCCCCAGGATCCAACCGCGGTCTGGGTCGGCGACCCCTATGCCAACGGCTCCGGTGGCTGGTCGAGCACGATCCACGAGCTGGTCGTCGGTGGCGCGGGCGCGAGCTACACCCCGATCAACCCGGTCCGGGTCCTCGACAGCCGCTTTGGCACCGGCCTGTCGGGTGTCTTCAGCGCGAACGTGCCGCGCACGTTCGCGGTGGCCGGCACCCACGGGATCCCGGCGAACGCCGTGGCGATCAGCGGCAACCTGACCGTGACCCAGCAGAGCGCCCTGGGGTCGGTCTCGCTCACCCCGACGGCCACGGCCAGCCCGCCCAGCTCAACCCTCAACTTCCCGGTCGGGGACAACCGGGCCAATAACGTGACGATCGCGCTGGCCCCCGATGGCACGCTCGCCGCGGTCTACAAGGCCGGCGCCGGCCAGCACACCCAGCTGATCCTCGATGTGACCGGCTACTTCCTGGCCGGTTCGGGCCTCACCTACAGCCCGGTCCCACCGACCCGCTTCCTCGATAGCCGGACGGACCCCCTGATCCACACGTTCCATGCCAACGTCCCCCAGAGCATCCCGATCGCCGGCGTCACGATCGCCGGCGTCGCGATCCCGTCCGATGCCAGCGCGATCACGGCCAACCTGACCGTGACCCACCAGACCACGGCGGGCTCGGTGACGCTGACCCCGACCAATAATCCGAACCCGGGCACCTCGACGATCAACTTCCCGGTCGGGGACAACCGGGCCAATGGCCTCACGATCGCGCTCGATCCGGGCACGGGCAAGGTCTCGGCGGTCTACAAGGCCACCAGCGGCACGATCGACCTGATCCTGGATGTGACCGGCTACTACTCGATCTCCGGCGGCGCCGGCCTGCTCTTCCACCCGCTCAACCCGGGCCGGCGGGTCGACACCCGCCTGGCGCTGGGCACCCTGGGCTTCGGCAACGGCCTGACCGGGGCCCAGGGGACGACGCCGCGGAGTGCCGTCATCGCCGGCCACTTCGGGGTCCCGGCAGCCGCTGCCGCGATCACCGGCAACCTGACGGTCACCGCCCAGACCGCGTCCGGCGACGTCGCGGTCACCGCTACCTCGGTCGCCCACCCGACGACCTCGACGCTCAACTTCCCCCTCGGCGACAACCGGGCGAACGGGATCACCGTGCCCCTGGGCAGCGGTGACCTGTGGTTCGTCTACCAGCCCTTCGTGGGCAAGCACGTCCAGATCATTCTCGATCTCACCGG
>JADGQK010000068.1 GCA_017881915.1 Chloroflexota bacterium
GGAGAGACGCTCGGCCTGGTGGGTGAGTCGGGCAGCGGCAAGAGTGTCACCGCGCTGTCGATCATGCGCCTGATCGAGACGCCCGGCGAGATCGTCGGCGGCGAGATCTGGTTCGAGGGGCGCGACCTGCTGCGGCTCTCCGAAGGGGACATGGAGGACATCCGGGGCAACGACATCACGATGGTCTTCCAGGAACCGATGACCTCGCTCAATCCCGTCTTCACCGTTGGCGAGCAGATCGCCGAGGCAGTCAGGCTCCATCGGCATGCCTCGAAGCGCGATGCCTGGGATCGGGCGATCGAGATGCTCCAGCTGGTCGGGATCCCGTCGCCCGAACGCCGGGTGAAGCAGTACCCCCACGAGATGTCGGGCGGGATGCGCCAGCGGGTCGTCATTGCCATGGCCCTCGCCTGCGATCCGAAGCTGATCATCGCCGACGAGCCGACGACCGCGCTCGACGTGACGATCCAGGCCCAGATCCTCGAGCTGATGAAGCGGATCCAGGCGGAGAGCGGCGCGGCCCTCTTGCTGATCACCCACGACCTGGCGGTGGTCGCCGAGACGGTCCAGCGGGTCGCCGTGATGTACGCCGGCAAGATCGTCGAGTCCGGCGCCGTCGAGGAAACGCTGCTCTCTCCGAAGCACCCCTACACCGAGGGCCTGCTGACCTCGATTCCCTCGCGGGTGGCGCGCGGCCAGCGGCTCAACGTGATCAAGGGCACCGTGCCCAACCCGTTCCGACTGCCGAAGGGCTGCCGGTTCGAACCGCGCTGCCCGTATGCCTTCGAACCATGCAAGCCCCACGAGCCGCCGCTCGAGGCAATCGGCGGAGACCGGCGGGTGCGCTGCTGGTTGAGCGTCCCCAGGGATCAGTTTCCCGTCGACTCGCCCCAGCCCGGGGCCCGATCCATGCCCACGACAGATTCGGCGCAGCTCCCGACCGCGACCGCCGGGGCGAGTGGAACCACCGGCGGCGACGTCGCGACCGGGGGTGCGTCTTGACCAACGAGCCGGGTCCGATCGTCCAGCCGGCTGCGGCAGCCCCGGGCGCTGCCGAGGAGCCGCTCGTCCGGGTCGAGGGCCTGCGCAAGTACTTCCCGATCTTCGGGGGCTTCCTGCGCCACAAGGTCGGCGATGTCCAGGCGGTCGACCGTGTCACCTTCGACGTCAAGCGCGGCGAAGTCCTCGGGCTGGTGGGCGAATCGGGCTGCGGCAAGACGACACTCGGCCGGACGGTACTCCTGCTCGAGCGGCCGACCGAGGGCAAGGTCTTCCTCGGGGGCCGCGACCTGACTGCTCTCAACGGCGGTGCCCTGCGCAAGATGCGGACGAAGATGCAGATCATCTTCCAGGACCCGTATGGCTCCCTGAACCCACGGATGCCGGTCAGCGACATCATCGGCGAAGGACTGCTGGCCCAGGGCGTGCGCGACCGCAAGACCAGGATCAAGCGAGTCGAGGATGCCCTGGACACGGTGGGCCTGCGCCGCGACTACACCCGGCGCTACCCGCACGAATTCAGCGGCGGCCAGCGCCAGCGGATCGGGATCGCCCGGGCACTCGTGCTGAATCCCGAGTTCATCGTCTGCGACGAGGCCGTCTCGGCCCTCGACGTGTCGATCCAGAGCCAGATCCTCAATCTGCTCCTCGACCTGCGTCGGGAGATGGGCCTGACCTACCTCTTCGTGGCCCACAACCTGTCGGTCGTCCAGTACGTCAGCGATCGGGTGGGCGTGATGTACCTGGGCCAGCTGGCCGAGCTCGCCGAGGTTGACGAGATCTACCGGCATCCCCGCCACCCGTACACGGTTGCCCTGCTGTCGGCAGTCCCCAATCCCGACCCACGGGTCCGTAAGCGGCGGATGGTCCTCGAGGGTGACGTGCCCTCGCCGGCCAATCCGCCGAGTGGCTGCCGCTTCCATACCCGCTGCTGGCTCCGCAAGCGCCTCGACAACCCGGAGAACTGCGTGACCGAGGAACCCCAGTTCCGGGAGATCGGGTTGGGCCACCAGGTGGCCTGCCACTACGCCGAGCAGATCACCGACGAGGTGGTCGCCGAGCTCGTGCCGGTGCCGTCGTCGGCCGGCGGCCCGGTGCCGGGCGGCCTGGCCGACCTGATGCCAGTCAGGGCAGCCAACCCACCGCCGGTCGCCCCGCAGTCGGACGCCGACGCCCCAGCGAGCGTCTGAGTATCATTCGCGAATCGATTGGGCCATTGCCCGGAAGACTGTGACAGGGTCGCCGGGCGAGTCGGACCTGGTATCGATAGAGGAGGAGAGAGCAGCTCATGTTGCGTTTACGAACAGGCGCCCTGATCGCGGCGGCGGCCATCGCCTTCGCCGCATGCAGTGGCACGGCAACTACGGCGCCACAGGCGTCGACAGCGCCCCCTGCGTCGACAGCCCCCGGCTCCAGTGCAGCCGCATCAGTCGCGCCATCCGGCCCGACGGCGGTCAACGGCGGGACGTGGATCTTCGGGTCCGCATCGGATCCCTCCACGCTTGACGCGATCCTGATCCAGGACGGTGAGTCGTTCCGGATCGCCCAGCAGATCTACGAGACGTTGATCAAGCTCAAGGCCGGCTCATCGTCCGACCTCGAGCCCGGCCTGGCCAAGTCGTGGGACACGAGCACCGACGGCCTGACCTACACGTTCCACCTGCAGACCGGCGTGAAGTTCTCGGACGGGACCGCTTTCGACGCCGACGCAGCGGTCGCGAACATCAACCGCTGGAAGAACCTGCCCAAGCCGCTCCAGGGCGACGACTACTACGACATCACTGTCTTTGGTGGCTACGGCGACAACTCGCTGATCAAGGCGGTCACGAAGGTCGACGCTGCCACCTTCTCGATGACCCTGACCAAGCCGAAGGCTGACTTCCTGACGGCCATGACCCTCATCCCGTTCGCGATGCAGAGCCCCACAGCCCTAGCGGCGCACCACGCCGACCTCGGCTCGAAGGACCCCACGAACGATTACTGGCAGAAGGCCCCGACGGGGACCGGACCGTTCATGTTCGCCGGTGACTTCGTTCCCGGCGACCACTACACGATCGTCAAGAACCCGAACTACTGGGATCCCGCCAACGCCGCCCACCTTGACAAGATCACGTTCCAGCCGATCGCCGACTCGGCCAACCGGCTGACTGCGCTCAAGTCGAGCACCGTCGACACGATCGACTTCGTCGACGCGACCCAGCTCAAGGACATCTCCAGCGACTCGTCGCTGCAGCTCCTCACCCGGCCGCCTCTGGCGATCGGCAAGCTGGGGTTCAACCAGCTCCAGAAGCCGTTCAACGACATCAAGGTCCGCCAGGCAGCCGCCTATGCGATCGACAAGGCGGCGCTGATCAGTGCCTTCTTCCCGAACGGGGCCGGCACCGTGGCCGACTCCGACCTGATCAACAACATGCCGGCCTACGCGGCCAACGCGGCGATCAGCGGCTTCGACGCCAGCAAGGCCAAGACCCTGCTCCAGTCGTCGAGCTGCCCGCCCCCCTGCGCCATCACGTTCTGGTACCCCGACAGCGTCTCTCGCCCGTACATGCTCGATCCGAAGGGTGAGTACGAGGCGATCAAGCCGATGCTCGAGGCGGCCGGCTTCACGGTCACCCCGAACCACAAGCCGTGGCACGGTGGCTACCTGACCGACGAGGCCAACGGCGTCTATCCGATGTTCTTCATCGGCTGGATCTACGACTACGCCGACCCGGCCGATGGCCCAGGGTTGTTCTACGCAACCTCAACGGCCGACTGCAACGGGATCAAGCAGACCGCCGCTCACAACTGCGAGTTCGGCGAGGACAATCCCGCCGTGGCCGCGGCGATGAACAAGGCGATCAGCGAGCCGGACCTGGCGACTCGAACCCAGGACTGGAAGGACGCGATGACCCTCATCAACGCCGACGTCCCGGACGTCCCGTTGGTGTGGGCCGGTTCGTCCCTTGGTTCCACCATCCACGTTCACGGCTACATCCCCAGCCCGACCCAGTCCGAGTACTTCAACCTCGTCTGGAAGGACGCCGGGTCCTGACCCCGGGCCGACAGGCTTGATTCGGTCCCCGGAGGAGTACGCCTCCTCCGGGGACCGTTTGTTTCCTCGAACCGTGAGACCGTGCTCAAGTACATCGTCCGCCGGTTGCTCCTCCTGATCCCGATCCTGTTCGGGCTCTCGCTGTTCATCATCGTGTTCGTCCACGCCCTGCCCGGCGACCCGTGCAGCTCGATCCTGGGCGAGCACACCTCACCCGACCGGCTGGCGGCCTGCCGCCACGGCCTGGGCCTCGACAAGCCGCTCTACCAGCAGTACTTCGACTACATGAACGGCCTGATCCACGGGAATTTCGGGATCTCGGCCACGAACCGGGTGTCGGTCCTGGACAGCTTCGTCGCCCGCTTCCCGGCCACCGTCGAGCTGTCGCTGGCGGCGATGCTCGTGGCGATCGGAATCGGCGTGCCCCTCGGGGTCGCGGCGGCCAAGCGCCAGGGCTCGGTCTTCGATAACTTCGCGACGGTCGCCTCACTGATCGGGATCTCGATCCCGATCTTCTTCCTGGGCCTGCTCCTCGCCTACGTCTTTGGCGTCTGGCTGCACTGGCTACCGACGCTCGGGCGGGTCAACCACCGGCTCTACGACTTCACCGGCGCCGGCACGAACTTCCTGCTGTGGGAATCGCTGGTCATCAATCGCAATATCCCGGAGTTCCTCGACGTCGTCAGCCACCTGATCCTGCCGGCGATCGCGCTGGGTACCATCCCCCTGGCCGTCGTCGCCCGGATCACCCGCTCGGCGGTCCTCGAGGTCCTCAACGAGGATTACGTCCGGACAGCCCGGGCCAAGGGCCTGACCAACCGCCGGATCGACAGTCGCCATGTGCTGCGCAACGCGATGTTGCCGATTGCCACGATCATCGGGCTGCAGACCGGCCTGCTCCTTGGCGGCGCCGTCCTGACCGAGACGATCTTCTCGTGGGGTGGCGTTGGCAGCTGGCTGTTCCAGGCTGCCGTCGACAAGGACTTCGTGGTGATTCAGAGCGGGACGCTGATCCTGGCCACGCTCTTCGTCCTGGTCAACCTGACCGTCGATATCAGCTACGCCTACCTCAACCCACGGATCCGGTACTCCTGATGGCGACCGGCAACGTCGCCCTGCGCCAGGTCCTCGAGGAGCCGATCAAGGGCTCCAGCCTGTGGCGCGATGCCGGCCACCGCCTGCTCCGTACTCCTTCGGCCATGGTTGGCCTGTTCCTGATCGGGCTGTTCGTATTCGTGGCAGTCCTTGCCCCGATCATCTCGCCCTACAACCCGACGGCCGGGTCGATCATCCACAGGTTCGAGGTACCGTCGATCCAGCACTTGCTGGGGACCGACCTGCAGGGCCGTGACATCCTGTCGCGGATTCTGTGGGGCGCCCGCTCCTCGCTCTGGGTGTCGATCCTGTCGGTCACCCTGGGCCTCCTGATCGGCCTCTTCGCCGGAGCGATCTCGGGCTTCGTGGGCGGCTGGGTCGACTTCTGGATCATGCGCGTCGTCGACATCATGTTGTCGCTGCCGGGACTCCTCCTGACGATCACGATCGTCGTGTTCATGGGTCCGGGCCTGAACACGATCGCGTTTGCGATCGCGATCGAGAACGTGCCGATCTTTGCCCGGATCCTGCGCTCGAGCATCCTGGGCCTGAAGGAATCCGACTTCACCACGGCTGCCCGGTCGATCGGGGCCAAGGAGTCGCGGATCCTGATCAACCACATCATGCCCAACGCGCTGACACCGGTGATCGTCGCCGCGACCCTGGCTCTGGCCACGGCGATCGTCGACGCGGCCGGCCTCGGCTTCCTCGGCTTCGGCCCGCAGGATCCGTCGACGCCGGAGTGGGGCACGATGCTGACCGACACGTATCGCTACCTGACGAGCGGAGCCGGCTTCACCGCCCTCTTCCCGGGGATCGCGATCATCCTGTCGGTGCTCGGCTTCAACCTCCTAGGCGACGGCCTGCGCGAGGCGCTCGATCCGCGCCTGAAACGATGATGACCTTCGACGAACCGGCCGCCGAGCGGCTCCTGTCGGTCGAAGATCTCAGTGTCGAGTTCTCATCGTCGTCGGGCCGGGTTCATGCGGTCAACAGAATCACGTTCGAGCTGGCTCCCCACGAGACCCTCGGGATCGTGGGCGAGTCGGGCTGCGGCAAGAGCGTCACCTCGCTCGCGATCATGGGCCTCCTGCCCAAGCCGGCCGGCAGGATCGCCGGCGGCCAGGTGATCTTCGACGGAACGAACCTGCTCACCCTCAAGCCCGACGAGATGCGCGACCTGCGGGGGCGCGACCTGGCCATGGTCTTCCAGGACCCAATGACCTCGCTCAATCCGGTGATCACGATCGAGGAGCAGCTCGTCGAGGTGATTCGAGCCCACGACTCGAAGGTGACCAAGGCCGCCGCCCACCAGCGGGCGCTCGACCTGCTCGAACTGGTTGGGATCCCCAACCCCAAGGAACGCCTGCGCGGCTATGCCCACCAGCTCAGTGGCGGGATGCGCCAGCGGGTGATGATCGCAATCGCGCTGGCCCTGAACCCGAAGCTGATCATCGCTGACGAGCCAACGACCGCGCTCGACGTGACGATCCAGGCCCAGATCCTCGAGCTGATCCAGCGCGTGGCGAACGAGAGCGGCGCGGCGGTCATGCTGATCACCCATGACCTGGGGGTCGTGGCCGGGATGACCCAGCGGATCCAGGTGATGTATGCCGGCCGGATCGTCGAAACGGCAACCACCCGGGAGCTCTTCGCCCATCCCCGCCATCCCTACACGGTCGGCCTGCTGCGTTCGATCCCGCGCCTGGACCTGGGTGATGACCGGGCGTTGATCCCCATCGACGGGCTGCCACCGGACATGACGCGCGAACGCGCCGGCTGCCCATTCGCGCCGCGCTGCGCGTGGGCCACCGAGCGATGCCTGGTCGAGGACCCCGAGCTCGTGTCGGTGACGGCCGGCCAGCGGACCGTCTCGTCCGGCCCGGGTGCCACCCACCGGGTTGCCTGCTGGAACCCGGCGACCGATGACGAGGCAGCCCAGGGCGTGCCCGCGTCGGGCCATGTCTCCGCGATCACTGCTGCGACCGACGCACGCGTGGCAGCCGCGGCCGCCATCCTGGCCGACCTGCCATGAGCCTGGCTCTCGGTGGGGTAGCCAGGCCGGATTCCGCGACCGCCGGGACGCCCGCGGACGACCGGATCCTGCTCTCGGTCAGCGACCTGCGGATGTACTTCCCGGTCACCCAGGGTCTCATCTTCGAGCGCCACATCGGCGATGTGCACGCCGTCGACGACGTTTCCTTCGATCTCCCGCGGGGCCAGACCCTCGGACTCGTGGGCGAGTCGGGCTGCGGCAAGTCAACGACCGGGCGGACGATCCTGCGGCTCTACAAGCCGACAGCCGGCCGGATCGTCTTCGACGGCGTCGATATCACCCGGCTTGGCGGCGAGGCCCTGCGCCGGACCCGGCGCCGGATCCAGATGATCTTCCAGGACCCCTACGCCAGCCTGAACCCGCGGATGACCGTCGGCGGGATCGTCGGCGAGCCTCTGACCGTACATGGCATCGGCACGAAGGCCGAGCGGCGCGAGCGGGTGGCCGAGCTGCTCGACGTCGTCGGCCTGAACCCGAACTTCCTGAACCGCTATCCCCACGAGTTCAGCGGCGGTCAGCGCCAGCGGATCGGGGTTGCCCGGGCGCTCGCGGTGAACCCCGAGCTGATCGTGGCCGACGAGCCGATCAGCGCCCTCGACGTGTCGATCCAGGCCCAGATCCTCAACCTGCTGGAGCGCCTCCAGGGCGAGTTCTCACTGACCTTCCTGTTCATTGCCCACGACCTCTCGGTCGTCCGCCACGTCAGCGACCGGATCGCGGTGATGTACCTCGGCCGGATCGTCGAGTTGGCGCCCTCGGGTGACCTGTATGCGCACCCGCTCCATCCCTATTCGGTCGCACTCCTGTCGGCGGTGCCGATCCCGGACCCGGTGGTCGAGTCCCGCCGGCGCCGGATCATCCTGAAGGGCGACGTGCCCAGTCCGGTCAACCCGCCGTCGGGTTGCCGCTTCCATACGCGCTGCTGGCTGCGCGAGCGGCTGGGCAATCCCGAACGGTGCACGACCGAAGACCCCCGGCTCCGGACCCTGGCGGCGGGCCACGAGGTCGCCTGCCACTTCGCCGAGGAGGTCGACGGTTCGATCGAGCAACGCCAGGCGATCGGCGTGCCGATCCCGATTGCGGCCGGCGGCATCGCCTCGGCCGGCGCCGCCACGCCAGCCGCCGCGGCACTCGCGGGACAGGCGCCGGCGGTTCCGCCCGCAGCGCCGCAGGCCTGACCCCCGGGATGGCCTGATGTCGTCGGCTGCCGAGAACCCCGCCCGGCTGGACGTCGCCGGCCTGTCGGCAGCACCGGGTGAGCGCGTTAGCGGTCTGATCGAGGTCGATCTCGGCGATCTCGTCGTCGAGCTTCCAGTGGTCCTGATCAACGGGTCGAGCGATGGTCGACGCGTTGCGATCACGGCCGGGATCCACGGCGCCGAGTACGTCTCGATCGCGGCCCTGCGCAGGGTTGCGATGGCGGTTGACCCGGGCCGCGTCAGGGGCGCGATCGTGGCCGTGTTGACGGCCAATCCGGCCGCGTTTGCCGCACGATCGATCTACCTCAACCCGCTCGATCGAAAGAACCTGAACCGGGTCTTCCCGGGCGATGCCGGCGGCTCGGCAAGCGAGCGCCTCGCGGCGTGGCTCGACGCGAACGTGATCGCCGGGTCGGACCTGTTCATTGACATGCACTGCGGCGACCTGAACGAGGCGCTCATCTCGTTCACCGGGATGGAGCTGACGGGTAATCGCGACGTCGACGCCCTGAGCCGGCAGGTGGCCGATGCGTACGGACTCGACTACCTCGTCATTGGGCCGCTGCCGGGATCCACGACAACTGCCGCGGCAACCCGTGGGATTGCAGCGGTCCTGGGCGAGGTGGGCGGCCGCGGCCAATGGCCCGAGGAGGACGTGAGCGTCCATGCGGCCGGCCTGCGCCGGGCGTTGGTGGCTGCCGGAGTGCTGCCGGTCAGCGAGGCGAACGGTCCGGCTGGTCGGGTGTCGACCCTGCTCACCCGGGAGGCCTGGCTTCGCTCTGACGTCAACGGCTACTGGCATCCCGCCGTCGAGGTCGGCGACCTCGTGCTTGCCGGCCAACCCGTCGGCGAAGTTCGCGACGCGTTCGGGGCCGTCCGCCGTGCGATCGAGGCGCCGATCGGCGGGGTGATCCTCTTCCTGGTCACCTCGCTGGCGATGAACGAGGGCGACCCGCTCCTCGCGATCGGAGCCGAGTGACGGGCTAGACTCGCGCCCGACCCTGGCGTGGACGCGGCTCCGGCATGTCGACTGCGAAGGCGATCGAACTCGCCCTCGAAGCTACGGCTAGACTCGGGCCGTGCAGCCCCTTCGGATCGCGCTCGCCCAGACTGCCCCGCGCCTCGGGCTCCTCGACGAGAACCTGGCCAGCCACCACGCCCTGATTGGGCAGGCGCGGGCCGGCGGAGCGGGCCTGGTCGTCTTTCCCGAGCTGGGCCTGACCGGCTACCTCCTCCAGGACCTTGCCGCGGAGGTGGCGATGCGCCTCGACGATCCGCGCCTCCTCGAGCTCGCGGCGGCGACCGCGAGTGATGGGCCGGCGGGTCTGTCCGCAATCGTCTCGTTCGTCGAGGAGTCGGCCGACCACCGTCTGTTTATCGCCGTCGCCCTGCTCGAAGATGGCCGGGTCCGGCACGTCCAGCGCAAGCTCTTTCTGCCCACCTACGGCCTGTTCGACGAACGGCGCTTCTTCGCGGCAGGTGATCTCCTGCGGGCGACACCATCGCGGCTGGGGGTTGGGGTGGGATTGACCGTATGCGAGGACTTCTGGCACCTCGGCGTGCCCCAGCTCCTTGCCCTCGATGGTGCCCAGCTGCTGGTCAATGTGTCGTCGTCGCCGGGCCGCGACCTGGCCGCCCTGAACGAGATTGGGCTGGGCACGGCGACCTCATGGCGAATGCTCCTGCGCACGTATGCCCAGCTGACGACCAGCTTCGTCGTCTTCGTCAACCGGGTCGGGGTCGATGAATCGATCTCGTTCTGGGGCGGCTCCGAGGTGATCGGGCCGAACGGTGAGGCCGTCTTCAGTGCCCCCCTGTACGACGAGGGGCTGTACTTCGTCGACGTCGATCTTGGCGATGTCCGGCGCGAGCGGATCGCCCTGCCCCTGCTCCGCGACGAGCGGCTCGAGCTGGCGGTCCGCGAGCTCAACCGGATCGTGAGCGAGCGAGCCGGCCAGGCCGACGACTCGACGTCCGAGCCAGGCGCCGAGCCCGGCCTCGACGTGGCGGCTCGATGAGCGCGATCGGCGACGGGCGGAGCATGCCTACCGGGGCCGGCCTGTTCGACCTGCCGCCTGAGCTCGCGATCGATACCGATGTTGCCCGTCGGGTGATTGCCGAGTTCGTCCGCGGACAGCTCCGCCAAGCCGGTTTCGAGCGGGCGATCGTGGGGCTGTCGGGCGGGATCGACTCGGCCCTCGTCGCCTACCTCGTGGCCGAGGCGATCGGGGCCGAGAGGTTGCTGTGCCTGATGCTGCCGTACCGGACCTCGGCGTCGTCGTCACGCACCGATGCCGAGACGGTCGTCGAGCGACTCGGCTGCGCTGGCGAGCTGGTCGAGATCAGCCCGATGGTCGATGCCTACTTCGGCCGTCCGGACACAGGCCTCGTAGGCGCGGCCGGGCCCGAGGGCCTCACGGCGAGCGCCGTCCGGCGCGGCAACGTCATGGCCCGGATCCGGATGACCGTCCTGTACGACCGCTCGGTGACCTGGGGCGGGCTGGTCGTGGGCACGAGCAACAAGACCGAGGCGCTGATCGGCTACACCACGATCTTCGGCGATGCGGCGAGCGCCCTGAACCCGATCGGTGACCTCTACAAGAGCCAGGTCCGGCAGGTGGCCGCTGCGATCGGAGTCCCTGAGACGATCATCCGCAAGGCGCCGTCGGCGGACCTGTGGCCAGGCCAGACCGACGAGACGGAGGCGGGTTTCAGCTACCCCGAGCTCGACCGGCTCCTGTTCTGGCTGGTCGACCGGCGGCGTTCGGTCGAGGAGCTCGAGGCGAAGGGCTTCGCCCCGGGGCTGGTTCAGTGGGCCCTCAAGGCGATCGCCGGGTCGGAGTTCAAGCGGCAGGTGGCCCCGATCGCCAAGCTCGGCCCACGGACGGCCGGGGTGGACTATCTCTATCCGCGGCGCCGGCCGGGCTCGGCCCGGACCTAACGGCGCGTTGGCAGCAGCCTCAACTCCTGGCTCCGGCGCGGGCGGACGCCTGTTCATCGTGGCGACCCCGATCGGTAACCTGGCCGATATCACGTTGCGCGCACTCGATGTCCTGCGGACGGTTCCGTTGATCGCGGCGGAGGACACCCGCCATTCGCGCCGGCTGCTGGCACCCAATACGATTACGACACACCTGGTCAGCTTCCACGCCCGGAACGCAGCGACCCGCCTGCCGGAGCTGCTCGGCCACCTGCGCAGCGGCGCCGACCTGGCCCTGATCACCGACGCCGGAACCCCCGGCGTGAGCGACCCCGGCGAAGACCTGGTCCGGGCGTGGGCGGCCGAGGGTGGAACCGTCGTGCCGATTCCGGGGGCGTCGGCGGTCCTGGCCGCCGTCGTCGCGAGCGGGATCGCCGGTCCGCGCTGGTCCTTCGAGGGGTTCCTGCCCCGCTCGGGCCGCGAGCGCCGCGAACGGCTGGCCCGGATCGCCGCTGACCAGCGGGCAACGATCGTGTACGAGGCCCCGGGCCGCGTGGCCGCGACGCTGGCCGACCTGGCGACCGCCTGTGGTGGCGAGCGTGCGGGGGCCGCCTGCCGCGAGCTGACCAAGCTCCATGAGCAGATCGTGCGCGCTCCATTGGCCCGGCTGGCCGAGCTGGCGCGGACCGGCGAGATCCCGGCCCGGGGCGAGTTCGCCCTGGTGGTTGGGGCAGGGCAGGGGAGCGCCGGGCCGCCCGAGGTTGCCCTGGACGCCGAGGCGGCGGCGCGCGGCGAGGTCGAGCACCTCGTCGAAGCCGGTGTGGCCCGCGGCGATGCCGCCCGTCGAGTCGCAGCCGCGACGGGGATCAACCGCCGAAAGCTGTACGGACCTCGCACCGACTGAACCGACGGTCTGGGCATGAAGCGGCTGCGGGACGGACGTCGAGGGGGTCGACGCCCGTCCCGCGGGAAGCGGTGGGCCGCCGTCAGGCGGCCGCTTCGACGGGCAGCGGGTCGCTGGGTGAACCCTCGCGCGGCGGGGCGAACGATGGCTCGTCGTCCTCATCGCCCGGTTTGGCGGTAGCGTGGGCCTCGAGCGCTTCGGCGGCGGACTGCGCCTCGTAATCCTTCTTCTTGCGACCCGACAGCATCTCGACGTTCGAGGCCACGATCTCGGTCTTCCAGTGGCGCGTCCCGCGGTCGTCATCCCAGGAGCGGGTCTGGATCCGGCCCTCGATCGCGACCTGCTGGGCCTTGCCCAGGAACTGACCACAAATCTCGGCGAGGCGGTCCCAGGTCACGATGTTGTGGTACTCGGTCCGTTCCTTGCCGCCGGCGTACTCGTTCGTGGCCAGGCTGAACTGGGTGACAGCCTTGCCACTGGCCAGGCTGCGCAGCTCGGGATCCCGGGTCAACCGCCCGGTCAGGAACACCTTGTTCATGTGGCTCTCCTTCTGGGTCGGGCCGGGGATCCCGACAGCGACCCCGATCTGCGGCGGTATGCACCGACCGTAGCGAGGAGCGCTTATGGGCCCGTTCGCCGGCGATCACCGGTGGCTCATGAGGAGGGTCCGGTTGAGGGGAGCGGCCAGAACATGTACGTTGCTATTCCTGTGCGGACCTGCTGGTTGGGTGGCGGAGTCAGACCTCATCTCCTGGGTGGAGCATTCCAACAGTTACGTCTACCGTCGGGACATCCTCGTCCGAACTCACAAGCGGCCGTTGATCGAGTACGACGATGCGGTCGTCGCGCCCATATCACCCCATTCGGGATCAAGTACGTCGAAGAGCGGCTGGCTGCGCACCTGATCGCGTGAGCGCCTAGCACGACCAACTGGATGTCAAGCGCAGCTGACCACGTTGTGGCACTCCGTCCGCTCCTTGCCACCGGGGTACTCGTTAGTGGCCAGGCTGCCCTGGGTGACGGCCTTGCCACTGGTCAGGCTGCGAAGCTCGGGATCCCGGGTCAGCCGCCCGGTCAAGAGGACGCTAGTGGCCGGTCAATCAAGCGGCGCAAGTACGGGGAGGCGGCACCCAGCTGGCCGACCTGTCGCCCGTTCACGAGCACGAGTGGCCCCCGGTCGCGTCCGGTGCGCGCCGCATCCTCCGAAGAGCAGAGCGCCCGGTGGGAGCCGGGGGCCGGAGCCTGCCCCCCGGTGATCAGTGAAGGGGTTCGAAGATGAACCCGGTGAAGCCCGATCCGGCGACAGTTTGGTGCATCTCGGCGCTCAGCAGCCATCCATGCAGACTGCCGGTGCCGATGCACGCGGCCCTACCCGCGTACGTGTAGTTCTTGAACGTGTCCGCGAACGCGCAGAACCAGCCCCCACCCGGGACGGTGGTCGGCGTATGGCGGCCCCAGCCCCACAAGTGGCCGGTGCCGGTGGCAAGGTCGAGGTCGTAGTTGACCACGTTGACCTCGGGCCCCGTGAAGTACCCGGTGTTCCAGGTGCCGTATGCGGCCAGGACTTGCCCGCGCACGGACACGACGGTGCCCGTCTGGGTGGTGGTCCCGAGCTCGACGACTTTGGTCGTCACCGCCTCGCCCTGGACGTAGATCCGCGTGGTCCTGGCCGCCGCCGGCGTCGCCGAGGTTGCGACCAGCAGCCCCGCGACGACAAATGCCAAAGCGAGCCTGTGCATGGTGCCCTCCATCGCCTGCGCCCTTGAGGCGCGGGATCCAGCGGGTCGGTCTCGCCAGTGGCTCGGCGCGGTCCCGGCGGCACGAGGTATGGGCCGCGTGTCCAAGCCTCCCGTCAACCCAACATTTTAGGCGCGTGCCGGGCATCTGCCAAGAGGGCGAACGGCCCCCGGACCGGCTCAGGCGAGAGCCGTCTGGCTGTGTCCTGGTACGTGGCGTCCGTCACCGACGAGTACGACCAACTGGATGTCAAACCCAGGTTGACCACGTTGTGGTACTCGGTCCGCTCCTTGTTGCCGGGATACTCGTTGGTGGCCAGGCTGAACTGGATGACGGGCGTGCTGCGCCGGAGTGTGCACTCAGTGCAGCAAGCGGGCCATTCGGCGGGGGATCCCGCCCTGCCTCAGCCTGGCCGCCGAGGAACTCGTCTCGTCGCGAGCGTGGCTCGGGATGAATTGCCGGCAACCGGGGTCTCAGGTCGCCGA
>JADGQK010000133.1 GCA_017881915.1 Chloroflexota bacterium
ACCAGCGCCGGTCGTCCGTGGCTCGGTCTGGAGGCCATCAGATCAGCTCGAGGCACCGAAGACGTCCGTGCACAGGACGGCCATCTTCTGGGCGAACGACGCTGCGGCGGCTGGAGTGATCTTGTCGAATCCTGCGCTCGACGCTGTGAATTCGATCGTCGACTTCTCGGTGTCTCCGACCGAGACCCGGCAGGTAACCGAGCCCTTGATAGCTATCACGACAGGCGGATTGCCCAGCGCCTGGACCCACACGGCCTTGTCGCCGACGCCGGTCAACGCCGTGCCAGCGCCGCTGTTCTCGCCGGCCACCCAACGGGCGAATATGTCTGTCGTTTGAATGGTCACCGACATGCCGCCCACGGCCGTCAAGAGCTCGCAGTCGAACTGCGTCAATCCGAGGCCCTCGAGCGAGAAGTTGTTCTGGGTGATCGTGTCCTTGAGCAGCACCTGGGCATCGGGCAGCTTGATCGCATAGCACGGCGAGCCCGCTGCCGGGTCCAGCGACGGCCCGGTCGATCCCGCGGGCATGGTGGGAGCCGCCGGCGCCTGGCTCCCAGCGGGAGCGGTGGTTGCGCCACCTGGTGAACCGGCTCCTCCACCGCTGCATGCGGCGGCAGTCAACAGGATCAGCAGAATCATGGCACCGCGCCGGGCGGTGCTCCGCGACAGGATCGGCATGCGGATCGGTCTCCTTCGGTCGAGCCCCTGGTGATTTGGGGCAGGTCCGAACGTAGCGATCCAACCGAGCGCCGCCATCCGGGGAATCCCGGAGGGCTCAGGACTCCCGCTGAGGGGCCATCGCCCGGCCAAGCTCGGCCCGTGAGCTGACGCCGAGCTTGCCGTAGATGCTGGCCAGGTGGGTCTCGACGGTCCGTGGGCTGATCCCGAGTTCCTCAGCCACATCTCGGGTCGACAGGCCGTCGCCGGCCAGGCGGGCGACTCGCGCCTCGGTTGGGGTCAGGGCCAGCGCCGTGGACCGACCCAGGCCAAGCCGGGCAGCCTCCGCCGCCGCGCGTTCGGCCCAGGCGACGGCGCCGAGGCCGCGGAACATGGCCTCACTGCGTCCGAGGATCTCGACCGCTTCACGCCGGGCGCGAACGTGGCGCAGCGCCTCGCCCCGGACCAGCAGCGTTCGAGCGATGTCGAAGCGGCTCCAGCCGGCCGGCGCTGCGCCGGCCACGATGGCCGTCTCGGCAACCGCCAGCCCGGGGTCGCGTCGGGCAAGCGCGATCCGCGCCCGGCCACGAGCGATGGCTGCGGCGGCCCACGGCTTGGCAATCCGGCGCTGGCGCGTCTCGAGCCCGACGAGCTCTTCGGCTGCCTCGTCCACCCGCCCAAGCTGGGCCAGCGCCTCGATCCGCTCGGGCGCCGGGTCAAGTCGGAGCGGTTCGCCGTAGCCGACCGACCGCAGATGGCGCCAGGCCCGCTCCGTGGCGGCGGCAACGACCGCACTGTCGCCCTGGCTGGCGGCCGCCAGCGCCGTGACGGTCAACCAGGCCGCGCACCCGCCGCCCGTGCCCATCCGCTCCGTCCGTTCGAGTCCCGCCCGGGCGACCTCGTGGGCGGCGACGACGCGTCCCTCGTGGGCATCGACCAGGGCCATTGCCCGCAGGCTCATCTCGGACGCGCCGCCGCCCGTCTCGATCCCGGCCTCGATCGCGGCCTGGGCGTGTTGTCGGGCACCCGGCCAGTGGTCGGCCCAGAGCTCGACCTCGGCCAGGCGGGTGAGCAGGTTGGCGGCGTTCGCGAACTCGCCGTGGAGGACATCGAAATCGAGCATCTGCTGGAACCGATCCCGGGCCAGGTCGAGCCGGCCGATGCCGGCCCACCACATTCCCGGGCTGGTGAGGCGGTCGGTGAGCGGACCTTCGGCTTCGACTTCGAGACCCCGCCGGAGCAGGGCCATGGCTGGCCGCCGGCCGAGGGCGACCGTCCAGTGGAATGCCTCCAGCAGGGCCGCGGCGAAGTGGCCCCGGTCGGTGGTTTCCTCGAGCAATCGTGCCGCCGCGAGGGCGTGCTCGCGCGCGGCGCCAATGTCGTAGTCGTGGAAGACCGACAGGTGGTACTCGAGCAGCCCGTGCAGGGCAGGGTCCTCGCTCGAATCCGGCAAGGCGGGCATCAGCGCCGCCACCGCCTGCTGGGCAGTGCCGGTGTACCACGTCACCAGCCCGATCACGAGCAGCGCCCGGGCCCGAACGGTTCCCCGCACGGCCGGCAGGAGCGCCTCGGCGCGCGCCCGCGCGGCAGCCAGGTCGCCGGCGACGAACCAGGCCTCGGCAGCCGCGAGCGCCCGCTCGGGCAGGTCCGGGCTGAGCGCCGGCGTTCGCTCCACCGCGAGGTCGGCCAGGGCGCCGGCAACGTTCGGAGCCCCCCGCTGCCGGGCCCGGAGCGCGGCGCCAGCCAGGGCCAGGGCAACGGCCGCATCGGGCCCGTCGGACGCGAGGGCCAGGTGGCGCGCCCGCGCCTCGGGATCCTCGAGCTCCGTCTGACCGAGCCAGGCGTGCGTCTGCCGCAGCTCCGCAGGGGCGGCCTGGGCCACGAGGGTCGACGCGTACAACGGGTGGCTGAACGCGATGGACCGGCCATCGAGACGGACAAGGCCGGCTTCCAGGGCCGGTTGGAGGAGCGCGTCCGGCTCGCGCCCGATCGACGCCTCAAGGAGGCCCAGCGTCGGTCGCGCGCTCAGGGCAGCCATCAGCAGGAGCTGCCGCGTCGGTGCCGGCAGGCGGACCAGGCGGGCGCCCAGGAGATCGAGCAGCGACGACGGCATCGGCATCTCGCGGCCCGGCCGGAGGATCGCCCCGTCGGCTGCGAGCGCCCGGGCGAGCTCCAGGGCATAGAAAGGATTGCCGTCGGACAGGTCCCGGATTCGGACCAGGGTCGGCCTGGTGAAGGTGGTCCCGGTGGCCGTCCGCAGCAGCTCGTGGAGCGCGCCCATCGACAGCGGTTCCAGCCAGAGTCGCTCGACCGGGACCGGCCGCGCCGCATCGGCCAGTCCGAACGGGACCTCGCCCCCGGGTGCCTCGCTGCGCTGGGCGATGAGGACCCGGGCGGGCAGATCGGCCAGGCGACGCAAGGTGAAGGCCAGCGCATCACGACTGGCCTGATCGGTCCAGCCCGCATCGTCGATGGCGATCAACAGCGGCCCCCGCGCGACCAGGACGCGGCAGGCGGCCAGGACGGCCATCGCGACACGCTGGGCATCGGGGGCCTGATCGATGCCCTCGTTGCCCAGATCGCCCGTGTCGCCGGGGCCCAGCGCCTCCCGGAGCGCGTTGCGGTGCACGGCGGCGAGTCGCTCTCCAACCAGCTCGAGGCGCGGACCAAGCAGGTCGGTCAGGGTGGCGTACGGGTAGATCGCCTCCGCCTCGACGGGTCGCGCGTACAGGACGGTAACGCCAGCCGCTTCGGCGGCGGCCACGCCCGCGCGCAGCAGGCTCGTCTTGCCGATCCCGGCAGGCCCCTCGAGCAGGATCGCCAGGGGTTGTGCATAGGGCGGCAGGAGGCCGGCGCGCAACCGGGCCAGGGGGCCGTCACGGCCGATGAGGGGCGGCTGGTCGGACGGCTCGGCGGACATGGTCTTCGGGCCAACGATACCCGACGGTCCGTGAAACGACGGATGGCGCGGCCCGGGCCGGACGCCAGAGTGGGCTGGTGGAGCTTGAGCTGACCGTTCTCGAGGCGTACCTGCCCGACCTGGCCCAGCGCGACGGTCGCTGGTCCCGGCAGCTGGTCGACCAGGTCAATCGGACGATCGCGCCGCACCACCTGAAGGCAGTCCTGCTGATCCTGCCGGAAGACGAGACCGCATTCTGGCTGATCAGCGCTCGCGAGTCCTCGACCGAGCGACCGGCCATCCCCGCTGAGCTAGACCTGGCCGGCCTGATCGGCGCCACGACGGCGTTCGCGGGAGGCCGGGTCGTGGCGCGCCGGATGGGCGGCCACCTGGTCCAGCCGGAGCCGGCCGAGGACTGATCGGGCCGCCACAAGCGGCGCTACGTCCCGATCAGGCTCCGAGCCCGGCGAAGATCTTGTTGCACAAGGCCCCGAACTTCTGGATGAACCCGGGCAGCGCGACCGGGTCGATCGTGGCGAAGACATCCTTGCCGGTGGTCTTGACATTCAGCTTGGCGTCGCCGCCGCCGGCGGTCAGCTCGCAGGCGGCCTGACCCTTGATGGCTCCGACATGCGGGAAGTAGCCGCCGAGGAGCTCCCAGCGTGCCAGGCGGGCCAGGACGCGCCGCTGGACGCGACCGCCTGGGGCGACCTCGATCGGGCCATCCCGGACGATGAGTGGACCGAGGACGCACACTCGCACG